>CAMLLK010000010.1 GCA_946480885.1 uncultured Thermoproteales archaeon | reverse complement strand
ACCTTGGGGGCATAGCCGCCCCCGCCGCCGCTCGGCTTAAGACTAATAGTTTGTCTAAATTTACGTCTATCCTCCTATAGTCCACAGGCAAGACCGGCGCGGGGAGCCCCGCCTCTTTGAGAGCTCTAAGTCTATGGTGGCCGTCTAACACTGTACATGTCCACACGTCGACCACTATCGGAGCCACCCACCCCTCTAGTCTCAACTCGCCTTCAGTCTCTTCATGTGGGAGAAGCCCCTCGGTCTGTACCACTAGTGGATAGGCCAGGGGGGCTGCCTCCTCGGCGCGTTTTAAATCTTGCCATGTGTTGATATTTAAGAGCGGCGGCACCTCTACGTCTACCCACGCCTCTCCTAACTTGGGGGCCCAGCTCAGCCCCACGTACCTCCCGCCGGAGACGGCGGTGGCCATGACGGCGTTTTTTAACAAAGGAGCCACGTGGCGGGGGGTCAAGTCGGCTAAGTCACATGAGACAACTAAAGCGGGGGCGTATCTATCCACCACTTCTTTAAAATCCCGTTCGTAGCCCACGCCCTGGGTATACGCCACCTCAAGCCCCCAGAGCCCCGCCGCCCAAGCCACTCCGCTGTGTCTCGCCGTGGTGGCCACTACTAGTTCTCTAAAACCTGCCCATTGGAGGGCTCCCACTACTCTAAATAAAATGGGCACTCCCCACACTGGCATTAGACACTTCTCTGGATTATTTATCCTAGTCCCCCCACCCCCGGCCAAAATCACCGCTCTCATACACGCGCTACAGCCACTGTGACTTTTTTAAAAAACGCCCTTTTTCTATATATCAACTCTCCCCCGGGCCCCGCGGCGGTTAGAGCAGCTCTCTCAGCCACGTTGCCCACCCCCACTCTGATCTCGGCCAATTGACTAGGCGGCGATAGACACCTCCCCTCTATCAACTCCTCCGGCTTTAGATAGACAGCCCTCACCCCCAGAGCCTCCGCCACTTGGTAAACTATTGGCTTTATCGAGGCCACCGCCTCCACCGCCTGCGCCTTTAAATCAGCCATGGCCTCCATAACGGCGGCAACGACGTCGTCCACTGTGGCTCTAGAAGTGGCCCCGAAGCCTACGTACAGTCTCCAGGGCCTACAACAGAACTCGCCGACACAACCCCTCTTAATCACGACGGCGCAGTGAGATCCCTTGCTATAACCAGGAGGGGGGTGTACGTCAGCGTCTATACACACCTCTTCTCCAGACGTCAACGCCTTGTACGCCCTGAGCTTATCTACAGGAGATAACTCACAGAGCAATAGCCGCTCTACGTCCTCTAGGGGGGCGAATCCAGCGATTTCCGCAGCTGTGGAGACCACGGGGGTTGAATCTAAGACCTGGGCGAGGCGAGTGGCTAATTTATTGGCGCCTCTATGCATCCCCAACACCGGCACTATATATTTCACATCGTGTGTGACCACTAACACCGGTGGGTCTACCTCCTTCCCCATGAGTCTACCACACAGCGCCCTTATCACGCCCCCCATAGCCATAACAAAAATATACGCGTCGTAACAGCCCCAGACCTCCTCTAGTTGTCTATATTGAAATATATGAGCCGGCGCCCCCAACGCCTCTACCGCCTTGGCCACCTCCGCCGCCGCCTCTTTGCCAAGCGCGGAGGAGTAGATAACTGCCACTCCTCTCCAAAACGGCCTATCCACGGCAGTCCACTACTAAAGCCGACAGGTGACTAAAGGGCCCGCCGGCTTTAGACAACTCCTCCACTGACCCACGCCAGATTTTTTCACTGGCGAGCGTCAAGTCCTCTAACACCACCGCCGCGCATCGCCCAAGCCCTCTCTTCACCAACTCCGTGGCCACCTCCGCCGGGCCGCTGGCCGTTGGGGGCGGGAAGATTAAGAGCGCTCTAGTCTTTGCAAGTGCCAATACGTCATCTACACTCTGTGGAGTAGAGGCGTGGAGAGATACGAAGACCACCTGGGCTAGGTCAAGCCCCACTCTGCCCAGCGCCACCAACGCCGAAGAGACGCCGTGGACAATTTTATACTCAACCCCGGCCTCTCTAAGCCTCTGGAGAAGCTCCCAGTCCGACACCGACGGATCTCCATGAGTTAATAGACAGACGTCAACCTCTTTCGACAGAGAGGCGGCTCTGGCCAACTCCTCAATTTGGTTTTCATAGTTGAGATACACCACCTCCCTCCCGCCGAGCCGATCTATAAATCTCTCAACTACTGACCTCCACCCCATTACTACTCTACACTTCTCTAACGTCTCCAACGCCTCTAGCGTAATAACTCTGGGGTCCCCCGGTCCGGCGCCCAAGACATAGAGCACATTGACGTGGTGCAGTATATTTAAAAAGTGTCTCTAGAAAAAATTTATATATGGGAAACTTATCCATATTTTATGAAGCTAACTTTAAAAAAATTAAAAATCGCCGAGAAATACGCCACTTGGCAGAGTGGTTTGATTTTGTTAATGGCTGCGGTGGGGCTCTCAGTGGTGCTTTACCCAGCTCTACTAAACTCAGCTACCGGGGGCTTGTTAGAAAAGGCGCTACCCCCCTCTATTTACAACGCAATTCACGAACTTAGACACCTATGGGGTATCCCATGTCATTAAAAATTTACATTTTTACAGGTGCCCTTGCGGCGTTGGCACAATTGGCTTTTTTATACCACTTCGCAGCGCCCCTCGCCGAGGAGTTACACGAGGCGCTGGCGGAGGAACCGGAAGAAGAGTCGGCGTGGTGGGCCGCGGCGGCTGTGGCCTTGATAGCTGGTGCACTCTGGGGGGTGGTGCTACACGCCTTTGTTAGGCGCTTCGGCTTATTCCAAGGGGCCTTCGCCGCCTTTGTAGCTTTTTCACTTCTTCCCACGCTGAAGTGGCTCCCCACGCCCCATGGAGTTAGCTACGTAGAGCCTGTATGGTGGAGAGAGGCTGTGCACGGCGCGTATTTGTTATACAACGCCGTTGTTCTGTGGATTTTGGCGAGGCGTGTCCCCATAGGGGCAGCCGCCGCGTTGGCGGTGGGTTTCTACGCCTTCCCTAACTTCACCCTTCCCCATGAATACATAGAGTATGTGCCGTATTTAACGGCGCTACAAGGCCTCTCTATTACTTCATGGGCGTTGTTTTGGACGTCGGCGGCGGGTCTAGTATACCTACTCTCCCCCGTGAAGAGGGTATGGAGGTGATTTTGATAAACCACGGCTCGAGGAGGCCGGACTTTAACCTACTTATGGAAAAACTAGCCAAAGACCTCTCAGAGAGGCTTGGCGTAGAGGTGTATGTGGGATATAACGAATACGCCGATCCTAACTGGCGGCAGTTGTTAAAAGAGGCGGGGGACAGAGTGGTTTTGGCTTTGGCCTTCCTCGGCGTAGGCAACCACGTGGCTAGAGATATACTAGATGAGCTGGGAGTGGAGGTTGGGAAGTGGGCTATGTCGAAATACGGCAAGTGGGTGTATGTCACCCCTCCCCTAGGCGACTCGCCGCTTGTGTTCAGCGCCTTGGCTGCGCGGATACGAAAGGCTATTGACCAATTCTCTACCCCGCTGGGCGGGACCCCGGAGGAGATTGAGTCAAGTAGTATGGGCTATGTGGCTGAGGCCTTGGGTCTAGACTTGTCTAACTGGCGCGACAGGTTGAGAGCAAGAGCTGCCTACGCCACTGGCTGCCTCGAGGCCGCGAAGAGGCTGTGGATATCTCAAGACTTATTTGACGCAGCGAAGGAGGCCCTGGCCGCAGGTGCCCCGGCGGTGGTGGATGTAAAGATGGTAGCCGCTGGCCTTCGGTACAACAATGTATATATCGCCGTGGAGGCCCCCGTTGAGCCCAGTCCAACAAAGACGGCGGCGGGTATGCGGCACTGGCTTAAACTATTAGGCCACGGCGCTGTGGCGGTGGGGAACTCCCCCACGGCTCTAGACGCGGCGTTGAGGACTGATGCAGATATCGCCTTTATAGTGGCGACGCCGCCTGGGTTTACTAACGCCGCGGAGGCGAAAGAGCGCGTAAAGAAAGCCGGCGTCCCCGCCGCGGTGTTAGAGGGCACAATGGGCGGGTCGGGCGCGGCCGCGGCGTTGTTTAATGAATTAATTCACTTGGCCTATGGGAGGTAGACTCTACGTCGTGGGGGTGGGGCCCGGCTCCCCCCGCCTTAGGACGCCCGCTGCTGTAGAGGCTATTAAAGACAGCGAAGTCGTTATAGGCTACGAGACCTACGTCTCGCTTATAGAGGACCTCCTAGACGGCAAGGAGGTTAGGAGGTACAAGATGAGAGAAGAGTTGGCGAGGGCAGAGGCGGCAATTATGGAGGCGATGCGAGGCCGTAGGGTGGCTCTAGTGTCGGGGGGCGACCCCCAAGTATACGGCATGGCGCCTTTAGTGTTTGAAATAATTGCGAAGAGGGGGGCGGAGGTCGATGTGGAGGTGGTGCCTGGGGTAACTGCGGCCTTAGCCGCAGCCGCTAGACTCGGCGCGCCCCTAGGCCACGACTTTGCTGTCATTAACTTAAGCGACTTACTGACCCCAAGGGAGGTGATTTTAAAAAGAGTGGCCGCGGCGGCGGCGGCTGGGTTTGTGTTGGCGTTGTACAACCCCATAGACTTGTCTCTGTTGAGAGAGGCCTTGGCTATTTTAAAAGAGGTTCTGGGGCCCCGCGTGGCGGTGGGAATTGTGAAAAACGCCTACAGGCCGGGGGAGTGGGCTTGGGTTGGGCCTCTGGGGGAGTTGGACCACTCGGTGGTAGACATGAGGACTACTGTGATCGTGGGGAATTTAGACACCTTCCTCTGGGGGCGGTATATGATAACGCCTAGGGGGTATAGTAATAAGTACGTGATATGATCCCACTTAAGCGCTTTGGCATAACAACTGGCCTAGCGGCTGCTGCTGCCGCAAAGGCGGCGGCTTTGAAGCTGAGGGGGGAGTCTCCCGCGGCTGTAGTCGTCCCCACCCCCATTGGGCTGAGGATAGAGGTTTCTGTAGAGAGTACATACATCGACGGCGATGTGGCGTGTGGAGAAGTGCGTAAATTCTCTGGCGACAACCCCGACGTTTTAGACGGGGCTTTGATTAGGGCGTGTGTCAAGCCGGCGCGTAGCTTTGAGATAAAATGCGGTAGAGGCGTGGGGGTTGTTACAAAGCCGGGGCTGCCAGTGCCGCCGGGGGAGTGCGCCATTAACCCAGTGCCTAGGATGATGATAGAGGCGGCCGTTAGGGAGGCTGGGCTAGACGGGGCTGTGGTGGTAGTAGAGGTGCCCGACGGCGAGAGACTGGCGGCTTTGACTATGAACTACAAAGTGGGGGTTGTGGGCGGGGTCTCGATTTTGGGCACCACTGGGATAGAGTACCCAGTCAGCGACGAGGACTATATACAACACATCGAGGCTGAGCTAAGTGCGCTACAGAAAAAATCTAGTTTAGTAGTGCTGGCGCAGGGCAACCAGTCTGCAAAGGCAGCGGCCATGTTATTTGGAGACGTGGTGGTGAAAATCGGCGACCTAGTGGGCGACGCCGTGAGGTCTGCCGCGGCTCTAGGCTTTAAGAAGATTTACGTGGCCACTATGCCGGGGAAATTGGCGAAAATTGCGTCGGGTGCTATGAATACACATAGTAAGTACTGCGACTGTAGAGTAGAGTCCGTGGCGTATTCAGCCCTTGCCGTCGGCGTCCCCGTGGAGATTATTAAAAAATTGGGCGACTCCGTAGGCGAGGCCATCGAGGCTTTGGGAAAGTGGAGGACGGCGGTGGTTTTAAACATGGCGCAGCGCGCCAAGGCGAAGATTTTAGAGAGGACTGGGGCGGCGGTGGGGGTCTATGTCTTTGACAAAACCGGCGAAGTCCTCGCCGCTGTAGAGCCGTGACGTGGGATTTCATAACGCCGGGGATACCTGACCACATGTTCGAGAGGGCGGAGGGGGTGCCGATGACTAAGGCTGAGGTAAGGGCAGTGGCGCTTTCAAAACTAAGGCTTAAAAAAGGCGGCGTGTTAGTAGACGTGGGGTGCGGCACGGGCACAGTCTCTATAGAGGCGGCGTTGTTGATGGGGCCCGGCTCTGTGGTCTACGCCATTGATAAAAACCCCCAGGCGGTGGAGTTGACTATGAAAAACGCCCATAGATTTGGCGTAGCGGATAGAGTGAAGGCATCGGTGGGAAAGGCCCCCGAGGCGCTGGAGAGGCTACCGCCAGCCGACAGGTATTTCATCGGCGGGGGAGGGGCCGAGCTTGGAGAAATTATAAAGAGTGTAGTGGAGAGAGTGAAAGGCGGCGTGGTGGTTATCGACGTCGTTACTCTAGAGAGCCTATCCACGGCTGTGTCTGCCCTCAGGGGGGTGGAGTTCGAAGTGGCTTTGGTACAAGTGGCCAGAGGGAGGAGAGTGGGCGGGTTTACAATAATGGAGGGGTTGAACCCAGTCTATATAATCACGGCCTATGTTTAGAGTAGTGGGGTTGGGACCTGGGTCCGTGGACTTAGTGACTATCCGCGCCGCCGAGGTTTTAAAAAGAGCCGACGTAGTCTACGTCCCAAAGTCTAAGAGGGGGGCCGGTCTTGCCAGGAGGATTGTGGAGAGGTACACAGGTGGGGAGGTGGTGGAGCTTGAAGTGGAGATGGGCGGCGAGAAGAACTGGGCTCAGTTGGCCAAGACGATTGAGAGGGGGCGGGGGGAGCGGGTGTACGCACTTTTGGGCGACCCCGGGCTCTATAGCACGTTTGCAAAACTCTCTAGATATATACAAGAGCCTGTTGAGTACGTACCTGGAGTCTCTGCAGTTATATCATGTGTCTTAAAGACGGGGCGTGCGTTGGCCCAAGAGGGGCAGGCCGTGGCTATAATACCGGCGGAGCGCGTCGAGTTGATTAAACTAGCGACTCAATACTTCGACTCTGTTGTCGTTGTGAAGGCTAACACAAATATAGACTTTATAAACACACTTCTCAAAGAGAAAGGCGGCGCCGCGGTGAGGCGGTGTTATACAGAGGAGGAGGTAGTGGCGCCGTATATATCATGGAGTGATTACTTCACAACTGTATACATATGGCCATAGGTAAAGTGGTCTTCATAGGGGCTGGGCCGGGGGACCCCGAGTTGATAACTGTCAAGGGGATGAGATATCTACAACAGGCGGAGGTAGTTGTCTACGCGGGGTCTTTAGTAAATTCTGAATTGTTAAAGTGGGCTCGCCCAGACGCCGAGGTGTATAACAGCGCCACGATGACTACTGAAGAAATTATAGATATTTTAGTCCGGGAGGCGTTGAGAGGGAGGCTTGTGGCTAGGCTAAAATCCGGCGACCCCGCCATATACGGAGCGCTTTGGGAAGAGATAGCTCCTCTAGAGGCGCTGGGCATACCATACGAGATTGTTCCCGGCGTCACAGCCGCCTTAGCCGCCGCGGCGGTGTTGAGGATTGAGCTGACAGTGCCACGTGAGGCTCAACACGTGATTATAACTAGAGCCTCTCATAGAGTGCCCATGAGGGGGAGTCTCACCGACGCCGCCCGGTTCGTAAGAGATCTGGGGGCCACTGCGGTTATATACACCGGTGTACACGTCATTGACAAAGTGGTGCAGAATTTAATAGAGGGAGGGCTCCCCCCAGACGCGCCTGTCGCCGTAGTGTATAAAGCCACGTGGCCAGACCAAAAAGTTGTCAAAGGAACTCTAAGCGACATAGTAGAAAAGGTAAAGGCCGAGAGAATTGTAAAAGACGCTGTGATAATTGTAGGGGAGGCCGTCGCTCCAAGAGAAAAGCCGAGAAGCGCCGTCTATGACCCCAGACATAGCCACAGCTACAGACCCGCCAGAGAGAGCTAGCTCCGTGCACACGCAGCCTGTGCACACAGTTTATTTTTAGCAACGCCGTGCACAATATTTAAAAATAGAAAACAACAAAAGCCTATGCACGGCAGAGTTCTCTGGGTAGTTGTAGCTATGGCTTTGACAACTGTAGCTCTAGGCGTGTTGACTGTGGGTCAAGGCCTCAGTGGTGTATGTTGCAGTTCCAATTTTGAACACCTGAAGTCTTGCCACAGAGATATGTATAATCTAGACAAAGCCTCTCCACTCAGCGGCGGAATTAGCCTCTCGGCCGAGGCTGCCTATAGACTCGACACAAGAACAGAGAGGCCGAGGATATTGGTCACCTTCCCCCACTACCACATAGTGTTGAGAGAAGCCTTTCCACATGCGGAAGTGAGACTTCTAGTACCGCCCGGCATTGATCCACATCATTACCAACTAACCTCCGCCGATTTACAATTACTAATGGGGCTCGGGCCCGGGGACTTAATTGTAAACTCTATGCACGTCAGGTTTGAGCTAGAGATTGCAAAAAGGGCCGCTAGGGGGGAGATAAAGGCCATGCATTTAGACGTCACTACCTTTAATAAATATCTAACATGGGATGGAAAAGTTGTAACATTAAAACCACATGAAGAAGACGACGAAGATCATGATCACCACCACGATCATGACCACCACAAACATGATCACCACCACGATCATGACCACCACCACGGGGGCGTCAATATGCACGAACACGGCGCGTACCCCCCCAATGTGGCTAAACTCGTTGAGTTAGTGGCTAGGTACTTGAAGACGAGTCCAGACCCGAAGTTTATTGAGGAGTTTCAAAAAATTAACGCCACCTACGGGGGGAAGTTTAGAGGGAAGGCGGTGGCGCTGACGCCGCTTTCGCAGTATATTTTACACTGGCTTGGTTTTGACGACATAGTTGTATTTGTTAAAGAGCCCGGGGTGCCTCCCACGCCTGAGGATTTAAGAAAAGCTATTCAATACGCTAGAGAGGGGGCTCCAGTACTTGCATTCGGAGGCGCCGCCGACAGAGCTAGGCGTTTGGCTGAAGACTTTGCTAAAAAGGCCGCCGAGGCAGGCGTAGAAGTACGGCCCATCGTAGTGGGTCTAGACCAAGGTGGTTACCTCGCCGCGTTGAAGACAGTAGGTGAAGAAATTGCTAAGGCTGTAAGGACTGCCGCCGTGCAGCCAGCCGCTGAAACTACGCCGACACAGCCTCCAACGGGTGTAGCTGCCGGCGCGGAGCAGGCGGCGGACTCTTTAAATCAGTGGGTGGCCGTGGCGGTGGCGGCCTTGGCGGCTTTAGTAGTTGGTGTCTTGTTCATAACCCGTAGGAAAAAGAAATAGTTTTTTTCCACTCCCGCCGGTTTTTCTTTTTTCCCAGTTGGCTCCTGCGAAAATTTAGAATTTTTTAAAAAACATTTTTAGATAGAACCTATTAACACTGTTAATTGTTATAAAGACATTTCGGAGTATGTACATGGTTGATTTATGTAGGGCGCCGGGCGTTGTGGAGGAGGTAGAAGAGGTGGAGTTATTGACGTTCTTTAATCTATACGGCGCCGCCGCGTCGTTAACTCAACTCGGCGAGGTCTTGGTTATTGTAGATAATGAATTTTGTGAAGAGCCTAGGTGTCTATTATTCTTTGCCAGGGGGCTTACTGCTCTAGTGGTGGTGCCGTGTGTAGAGCGCCCGCGGGCGTATATTATACCTCCTGGCTATATGAGGTATTTAATCGCCTCGTCGGGAGCTGTGCCTTATAAAATAGTCGTGGGCCGACTGGTAGAGGGTTATGTAGACGGCGTGGAGGCAGAGCTCCCCCAGCTGGCAGCCTGGGCGTTGAGAATACTATATTTAAGCAATGCCGAAGTTGAGTCATCTATAGAGGCGGCTGCTAGGAGAGTGGGCTCGTCTCTACTCTAGAGGCCGGCCCGGCCTGGGTGAAAATCGTTATTAACATTGTTAATTTTTTTACTTTTAGTAGTCCACTCCGCGTATTGCCAAAACCCCTTTCTTAAAGTAGTGCTTTACTTCTCTCATCTCTGTGGCGAGGTCGAATATGTGGGTAAAGTCATCTTGCCAATAGCCCCCCGTGGCGACTACGTGGTTTTTGACGTCTTTTAACTTTTTGAGCTCTGCGGAGGGTATGAAGCCTTGTCTCACTGCGTATAGAAGCTCGTCGAGTATAACTACGTCGTACTCACCGCCCACGTCTAGGGCGTAATAGAAGACTTTTTCTGGCCTGCCAAAGTCTGTGAGGTAGACCACGTCGACGCCCATCTTCCTCATGGCTTTGTACTCCCCCACCTCCTCCCCCATGTATATGGGAGTTTTCATGACGCCGGCGTATAACACTCTCATTCCATGCCCCCAAGCCCTCAAAGCCACCCCCCACGCCGCAGAGGTCTTCCCCTTCCCCCCGCCGAAGACGGCCCAGAGCATACTCTCCGTTGGTACAACTCTAAATACACAGCCGCCAGCAGTGCTGAGAATACGTCGTCTGAGAACATGGGCAGTTCTCTAAACCCCCCCTCTTTTTTCACTCTCTCTACCCAGTAGGTAGTCAACACTGCGTTGAAGCCGCCGAGGTAGTCGGCGAGTGAGACACCCAATAGTTCATCTGCCACAATCCGAACTGTGTCTCTTTCATACTCCTCTCTAGAGAGGCCTGGTATAGCCCCCGCCGCGCCGAGCGCGTCTAGCTCAGAGGCCGCCAGCACCATGGCCCACACGTTTGGATCTTTTAAAAACTTCTCTAACTCCACGAGGGCCTCCTCCGGGGCGGCGGAGAGCGGCGCCTTTTTTAACAACTCGGCGAAGGCCTCTACAAACTCTCTCTTAGAGACACCCAGAGCTCTCTCAAAGAGGTCGAAGTGGTCCAGCTCTGTAATTAACTTCTCCACTAGCCTAGAGGCCCTCTTCCCGACCTCAGTGGCGAAACCTGCGAAGTGTATTGTCTCCTCCACGTCGGCGGGGGCGCCTACTAGAATTGCGTCTGTGACAGTCCCCGGGCTCCTACGGCCACTACACTTCAAAAACCTATTCACTACAGATATACACTTCGCCTCTGCCACAGTCCTCAAGAGGTCTACAAGCCCCCATGTCGAGAGCGGCTGGTCTACAAATAGGGCCAAGTTTATAGTCCCCACACACGAGGGCGGGCTCAGCGACACAGACCCCACTAGTCGAAGGCCTCCATCCTCTACGACTCCAAACGCCTTTTTTAAATCGGCGGCGGTTAGAAACACCGCCGTGCTTTCGCCAAGTTCTCTCCGCACTTCTACAGCCGTGTCTAGATAACAGCCGCTATAGTCTCTACCTACTTGTACAAATACTACTTTGTCAATTAAAGTGGGGTTGGGGAGTGTAGACACTACGCGGTGCGGCCGGCCCAGCCTAACTACTACCCTCTCCCCTTCTCTAAGTACCTCCATACTCTCTCATACTCTGCCTCTACGAGGGGGAGAGGATCTACGCCGCGGAGTTGTAGATAAAACAGCGCCCCGCCCATGGCCACTCCCTCTTTTACAAAACCCCGCTCATACAACCTCAAGCCTTCGTATCTAGCCTTTTCAAAACTTACATTTGCTACGTGTATGTTCCTAACGCCTATGGACTCCATCAAGCCGTAGAAATCTGCAGACCTGTCTTCTACAATCCAGCGGGTGGTGACTACGTGTAGTTTTGACAAGTCTCCCCCCAGGGCCTTATACAACGCCGCAGCCGCTGCCATCTGTGTACCGCCTGCTAAGAAGGGCTCTCCCCCCGCCTCTACGACGCCAATAGCTATTGACGCCAGGGCTAAGTGCACTGGGTCGCCTAGCTCGGCCACGGCGTCGAGTGGATTTTGGAAATGCCTCCCGGCCCTCTCTAATCCCTCTCTGACCACTCTCATTTTCAACTCCTTTGGGTTCTCCGGCGAGGCGGAGCTAGTCTTGCCCCAGGCGTCGTAGCCCAGCGCCACAAGTATAGCCATAGCTGTAGTAGTGCCGCCTGGTATAGACTCGCCTATGTATACAACGCCTAGGCGCCCCAGCTCGCGGCCAAGTTGTAGACCTCTCTCATATATATTCAACACCGCCTCTTTACTCACGGCGGGCTCTTTTCTAAAGTCTCTCCCGGGCTCGCCGCCTAGGTCTATATACGGAATTTTTGGCACAACTCTAGCCCCGGCGTTTATTATAAATTTAGGCAGGTCCCACGCCGCAGCCCGCGTCACTAAGGCGGGGGTGGGCACGCCCTGGGGAGTTATGGGAATTACGTCGAGCGTCTGAGGCCGCCCCGTGAGTAAATACTCTACGTCTAACGCGGGGGTGTAGTGAGTCAACTCCGGCGACGCCCCCGCCACTGAGACTCCAGGTATAAGAGATATATCTGTAGTACCTATTACAATTGCCAACGCCTTCGGCAACTTCATAAATATTGGACTATAAACCACTTTTTAAATCTATACTGCGATGTATAGAACACGGGATATCTCTAATAAATAGCCCATGACGTCGCCGTTTGCGCCGCCTAAATGTCTATACGCCGCTATGTACAACAAAGCGGTAATTACAAAAGCCGCCAGAGCCGACGGGTTTATATAAAGAGCTGTGGCTAAGGCGGGGAGGGCGGCGGGCCACTGGCGCCTCGCCGCGTTTATAAATGCCTCCCCCATCCCAGGCTTAAATGGCTTACTAAATGCGGCAAAGACTACCGTAGTCGCTTTAGAAAACACCTCGGCCCAGACTAACTGTAGGGGATCTGCTGCGGAGCCCGCCGCTATTAATATTGTGACAACTATTGCGAATACCCCAGCTGTGCCCTTCCTTGGATCTTCTAGAACCCGACGGGCCCGCTCTCTATCTCTAACCATCATGGCGTCTGCAACGTCGGCTAGGCCGTCTAAGTGGTGTAGCCCAGTGACTAAGAGGAGAATTGCGTAAGACAGATAGG
>CAMLLK010000009.1 GCA_946480885.1 uncultured Thermoproteales archaeon | reverse complement strand
AATCTTTTTAATCTTTGTCTATCTAACGACGAGAGAAATGTCCGCCACGGCTCCACTGTCTACAAAAGAGGTGGCAACTCCTCAGAATACTACGTCTGTAGTGTCTAGATGTCCTTGGCACTCCCATGCCTATGTCTAGACGCCACGCCGCAGAGGCTCAACAACCCTCTGGGGGCCGTGGCCGTGGTAAATTGGTTTAATGACAGAGGCGGTTTGGACTGCGGGGGTAAGATAGTAAAGATTAGGCTAATATATAGAGACAGCGAGTCTAAGTTAGAACTGGCGCAGAGCTTGACGGAGACTTTAGTGACTAGAGATAGAGTACACTTTTTGCTAAGTCCATACGGCTCAGACTTGGCGATTGGTGTTTCGCCTATTGCTGAGAAATACGGTGTCTTGATGGCAGTGGTGGGAGCTGCGTCTGATATAATTTTCCAACAGGTCTTTAAGTCGTAATTGGCGCCGCCGCCGTGGCTAGTCAATACATGGCGCCTGTGTTAGATATGGTAAAGGCTGCGGACCCAAACGCGAGGATAGTGGCTATTCTCTATAGAGACAGCGAGTTTAATAGAATGGTGGCCGAGGGCGCGAAGAAATACGCAGAAAAACTTGGGTTTGAGGTGGTGGCCTATGAGGTGTACCCAGCCACTCCTAAGGACTTGACGCCACAGATTTTAAAAATAAAAGCCGCCAATCCATATCCGCAATTTCGCTAGTGGAACATAGAGTGAGGGCTGTGGCTAGACTAGCCCAGTAATACACCAAGGGAAAGTAACATCGGAGGGGCCTCCAGAAGTGGCTCTTAACGCCCCTAAAGTGGTGGAGGTTTATCTAGGGAGGCCATGGCGCTTGTAGTAGAGACGTTAGAGTCGGGCTACGGCAAGTTGAAAATACTCTTCGGCGTCTCTTTGAAAGTCGACAGGTGCGTAATCACGGCGCTACTTGGGCCCAACGGGGCGGGGAAGACAACTACGCTTCTTACAAGCCGTGGTCGGGCTTTGTGAAATTTAGAGAGGTCGACGTGACGAACCTCCCCCCGTATAAAAAAGTAGATTTAGGAATGGCGCTGGTTCCAGAGGGGCGGCGTCTATTCCCAGACATGTCAGTAGAGGAGAATCTATTAATGGGGGCATATGTCAAAAGAGCTAGAGACAAAGCTAGAGACTCGTTGGAGTGGGTATATTCACTATTCCCAAGGCTAAGAGAACGCCGCGGTCAAAAGGCCAAGACTCTCAGCGGGGGAGAACAACAGATGTTAGCCATCGGCAGAGCTTTAATGTCTAGGCCTAGGCTATTGATGATAGACGAGCCGAGCGCTGGGCTGGCCCCTAAGGTAGTGGCAGATCTCTTCGACACTTTGAAAAAAATCAGTGGCGAGGTGTCTATATTATTGGTTGAACAAAACGTCGCAGTTGCATTAGAGATTAGTCAATATGCATACGTCTTAGAAAACGGCCGTATAGTTATGGAGGGGCTTGGCGAAGAGTTGGCAAAGAGTGATTATATAAAGAAGACTTATCTAGGGCTGTAGCCTGAAGGGTTTTCCCTCTTGGAGGATTTTGTCTGCAATGTCTGGGGCTTTTTCTCTCAACTCCTTGGCTATAGATTCGAGAAACGCCACTTCTTCTTTTTGGTTCCTCAACTCGTCGGGCAACATCCTCGGAATTTCTTCAATTATGGGGTACCACCTGCCGCAGCTGGGGCAGTATATCACGCCCGTCTCTATCTCCCACTTGTGACACTCTTCACATGGCAACGCCTCTGGCTTTGGGTGTTCTTTTATCTTTATGTCTCGGTAGGCGCAGTACTCTTCACAAAAAGGCTTACGGGGCCAGGTGTACTGCCTCTGGGGGTGTTCAGTCCTCTTTAACACCACGAGGCGGAGTGGAAAAGTCTTGTCGTAGGGACACGCCAAGACGTCCATAAGTCTATATTTCATAACGGCAACTATCTCTACCTATATATCAATTTCGCCTAATATTTCTACTACTGAACTATGTTGATGTTTTTGTACAGTTTGTAGAATGTTGGGGATCTGGGGGGCTCTCTTGAGTGTAGTACTACCCACGCGTTGACTAGGGCGCGGTATTCAAAACTTGTGGAGAGTCTTTGGTAGAAGTCGTCTAGCGCTGGGAAGCCCGTATTTTTTAGAAATGTGTAGAGTGTGTGTAGGTCTTCCAGCGTGGCCTTCGCCCTGCCGAAGTTGACCACGCGGTTTGTCACATGTCTCTCGCCCCCGCCTGGTAGCACCACTTTGCCGTATGCCGCCTTGAGCCGCCAAGTGGCGCTGTCTGTACTGTCGACGCCGATCTTCGCCAAAATCGGCGTGACCGATGGGCTGCCCAGCCCCAGCACGTGTAGCCTACCCCGGTAGACTCTCCTAGTCTCTGCAATTAGCCACATGGCGTACTCTCTAGACCCCCGAGGCGCCCCCCTGGTAATTAAGACGTACGGCACGGCGCCCCCCACGGCCAAGACGGGGGCGTCTAGGTAGAGCTCTAAGTATTTAAAGTAGAGCCTGGGGTCGCGGTAGATATGTACTACAGGAACCACCGCGTCGCCCAACGCCTTTTCCAACTTGAGCCAGTTACGGTAAGTCTGTCTAAACTTCTTCTCAGCCACGTGGGGAGGGTCGGCTGGGGAGGGAGGCACGTCGAGAGATAGATAAAACTCTACATCTACCCCACGATAGATTTCTAACACATCCCCCACGTCCACCGCCAAGCCCCTTTTCAAGATTTGGTACCCGCCAGAGTCGAGCCAGAGCTCCCCCTCAAACCCCAGCCTACTCCGGAGGTCACCCCTCGCCTCTAATACATTTACCATCACGGCAGGTACAGTAAAATAAAGCCACGGCCGGGGCACAGCGTTTATAGGCGTGCCGAGGACAATCTTCACTTTTATTTTAAACAATGGCTATATAAAACAGTCAGGTGGGGTGGGGTAAAAGTTTCAACATACCTGCGTGAGATAATATCAGTTAGGGCTAAGTCTCTTCACATATCTACTCCTGCCGAATTCATCACCTAATGTATATTTCCCCCCAGTTATATATAATCATGTTGTTAATTATTGTCAAGTCCGACGACGTCCAATATGTAAAAAAACTATGGAGGAAACTCCCAGGCTTAGAGATAGCCGACGGAGTCTACTTAACTTGGGCCACTAGAGAGAAAGTTAAAAAAGCCGTGGGGGATGTGAAAGAAGAGATTTTTAAAACTTGGGACGCCGGGGGGAGGGGGCCGCTTTTTGAAATAGCCGTAGTAGAGCTCACAGAGCAACAATACAACGAAGTTAGGCACATGGCCAAGTCAGCGATAGAACGCCAAGCGGCTGCTCTAACAGAGGAAATAGACCGGCTACTTCAAAAAATCCGCTCTTCTAGAGACAGACGCCTGGCCGGGTGGTACCGCGACGTGGCTAGGCGCTACCAACGCCTCATAGACGCCTCATTAGCTTTGGCAGTTGAGCCAACAGCTGTGGGGAAGTTGAAAGAGAAGTGGAAAGAATTGACTCTAGAGGCCGGGCGGTTGTTTAAATAGCGACTACCTCTCTCCCCTCTACAAAGCCAATTAAATCTCTATGTGAGACTCTCTTGACTAAAAATTTGTAGATCTTGCCGCTGTCGTATGGCATAGCCACTGCCAAAGCCCTTAGACGCTGGCCTTCTGCAATAGGCGGGGGGCACCTCAGCTTCTCCCAGCCCCATATAGTGGCCATTGAAAGTATCTCCCTCTCCCCCAGCCTCCACCCAGCGGCGGCGGCGTAGGCGTGGAGGAACTTCATCTCGGCCCATGGATCCGGCTCGTTCATAAATACATTGTCTGTGCCAATGAGAGGCTTTAGGTGTAGTAGATAGGGGACGGGCGCCACTCTCCCCACGAAATAGGCGTTGGCCCGGGGGTTGACTACCACAGTCTTATTGTGGGGTATCGACTCGGCCTCTTCTCTAGTGACGTGTACAAGGTGGATTAAGACATCTGCGTTGAGTACTTTCAACGCAATTTCTAAATCGCCCCCCTCGTGGCAGTCCGCCGTCTCAGAGACGTGGGTAGAGACGAGTCTATACCTCCGCCTCAACTCTCTCAAGTAGTCAAAGTCGTGGTCTAGAGGAGAGGCTACTTGGACGTTGGGGTAGTCGGGAAAGTCGCCGTGTGCTTCTGAAAACACCACAGCCTCCACACCCCACTCTTTAAACACCTTCTCTACGTCCCGGGGGGCGTACTCTGCGTATATTAAAGCACAGCCTACGCCGTAGCTACGCACTCTCTGAGCCACACTCCTCAACGCCTTTACGTGCCGCCCCCTCTCCACAGCCTTCTTCACTAAGTGGTACTTGACGCCATGCGGCCACCCAACTAAGTCGTCGATGTATAGATCATCTCTATCTAACATCACCACGTCGAGGACGTGGACATGGCTGTTTAACAACTGAGGCATCAATACAACATTTCCCAAATCTACAACAACGCCCCCAGTATACCTCCCAACACCAACTACAACCCCGCCGTCGTCCACCTCCACCACACCGTCTTCAACTACCTCAAGCCCCCAACCCAGGACATATCTAGCTCTATATTTCACACGTATAGATACACGCCATAAATAAAACTCTTACACAATACACAAAAATGTATAATTATTAACATATATATTCAAATAAACATAAATAAAGAAAAAAATATACTTACAATTATAGATCAGTGAAAAATATAAAAAGAGCCAAAAATTTTTCTCATATGAGTACCTATTTTGAAACGTTAGAGAGACAACGCGCAGACGCTTTAAAATTTATTCAAGAAGAGCTTAGCCTTGTGCCTGAGGCCATTGGCGGTTTGTATAGCTATGTAGAGGGGGTGGAGGATGTGACTTGTCTATCTTTGAAAAAACTATATGGTAGGAGAGATAAGGCTAGGGCGCCGGTATGATGGACCGACGTAGTTTTATAAAACTAGCCGCGTTGGGCCTCGCCGCACAGCCGGCGTTTGCGCAGTGGCAAGTGACGAAGGGGACTTGGAGACTGGGGGAGACCGGGGGGAAGGCTTTAGACAAAGTGTCTATTGTGCCGGCTGTTTGTCCATACTGTGGCGTGAGTTGTAGTATAGATCTATACACCGACGGTAGTAAGATCGTGTGGTCTAGGGGGTCTGTGGAGTCGCCGATTAACTTTGGAACGTTGTGTTCTAAAGGTAAGGCGGCGTATGAATTAGTAGACAACTCAATGAGAGTTTTGTACCCCATGATTCGAACAGGTCCCAAGCCGCCTCCCGAGGAGATACTAAATGCAAAAAGTTGGGAAGAGTTAGAGGCGGTGTTGAAAAGATACCCGCCTCAGTGGAGACGGGTGAGTTGGGACGAGGCTTTTAGATATATTGCGGAGAAGTTGGCGAAGATTTTAGACGAGTGGAGAGCTAAGACCGGCGCCCCGAAGAGGGCAGACGGCTATTACTACGTCGGGCGTGAGGTCCCAGTTCAAGTCATTGGCTCTTCTGTATTGAATATAGAGGAGAGCTATCTCACTCGTAAACTCGCAGCGTTTCTAGGCAGTAGTAATATCGATTCGCAGTATAGGAAGTGTCACTCTTCTACTGTGGCGGGTCTAGCTGTGACATACGGTTGGGGGATTGAAAGCGGCACTTTTGAAGACCTTTACCACTCCGACGTAGTTTTATTCTTCTCAAGCCCCGCCGAGGCTCACCCAGTCTCAATGGCCCACTTCCAAAAGGGCAAGGCTGAGAGAAATACTATATTCATAGTCTTAGACCCGCGCTATAGTAGAACCGCCGCCGTGGGCGATTTATGGGTGCCGTTTAGGTCGGGCACTGAGACGGCTATATTCCTATACATCTTACACTACGCCTTTTTTGAACGTAACCCGCCCATCGACCAGTTAGAGGAATTTAAACGCCTAATGAAGCGTTGGAACGTCACACAAGACGACATAGAGGACTTGAAAGAGTTGTTGAAAGAATACGACTTGAAAACTGTCGCCGAGATCACTGGCACGCCCCCCGAGCTTTTAAAAACAGTCGCCGCAGTATATGTAGAAAATAGTGGAGTAGTGACTGGCCATAAGAAACACGGCGCTGTTCAGTGGGCCATGGGGATTACACAACACACAAACGCCACAGTGAATATCATAAGAGCCATCGCCGTGATGCAGCTACTACTCGGCAACAGTGGCTACCCAGGCGGTGGTGTACATCCATTTAGAGGCTGGACAAATGTACAAGGCACGACAGACGTACAAGGAGGCGGCTTAGGCCCTCTCCCCGGCTACGCCGCGCCGCCTGCCTCTGCCTTTGACGTAAGGCTTTACCAAGATTGGAAATTACAGGGAATGCCAGACGCGTGGTCTTGGGAGGTACCCACGTGGGCTAGAGAAAGGTTTAGAACAACCGCCCCCGACAAAGGCTCTGCCGATTTAGCCAAAGTTTTACAAGTCTATAACTTCTACAGCTGGAGGAGGACTGAGTTGACTTGGGGCCTCTTCTGCGGCACCGTCCCCGAAGATGACCCAGTAAATGGAGTAGTAGTCTGCGACATACCGTTCGGCACGGGTTCTAGCGAAGTCACTGTGATGAGGAGAGCCTTGGCGGGCGAGGTGAAGGCGATGTTTATATTTGGCGAAAATGTAGCAGTGACTAATCCCAACTCTAGGCTAGTCTTCGCGGCGCTGTCTAGCCTAGATCTATTAGTTGTCTCCGACATGTTTGAAACAGAAACTGCCTACTTCGCCGATGTTATACTCCCAGCGGCGTCGTTTGCAGAAAAAGAGGGGACTAAGGTAAACACTGGCACAGTTATGCAGTGGTCTTGGCGGGCTGTCCCCCCCAGAGGCATGTCGAGACCTGACTACTGGATAGTTACCAAGCTCTACCACTATTTGAGGAGATATGGAGCGATCAAACTGCCGAGCGAGGCGTTTGGAAAGTCTTTTGAAGAAGTGAAGATTAAGAGAGGCGGTGTTGTCTATACAATATATAATAGAGAACTCAGGCCTGACTACTCTTGGAACTACAGCGGTGGGTCTGGAGCCGCGGCGCCGGTTTCAGAAATTGAAAGTGAGGTAAATCCAAGAATTATCTACAAAGAGTTGAACTTCAATATGTTGATATACCACGGCATGTACGACCCCATTAGAGATGAATTTAAGGCAATGAAGCGTATCAATGAGTTGAGGAAGCCTGGCCAAATCGATGGGCTGTTTAGCCAAGTGTTTAATGTCTATAAGGATTGGGGCTGGGCGTGGCCTATGAACGTGAGGATTAAGTACACATACGACGCATTGCCGACTGTAGTTGGCAAAAGCGACGTGGTTAAAGCCGCGGGGAGAGAGTGGGTAGTCACCGGCGAGACAGGTGAGTGGATTGATGAATTTACAGGAGAGTACAAACCTGCCTTTATGCCAGGCCACAACTACTGGGTGCCAAGGTCGTTTAAGAGGAGGCTGAGTGGAGTAGCTGATCTATTCGGCGGTCTAGACGTGATGAGGTTTATTAGAACTGGCGAAGTGGTGATACAAGGCAAGTTTGTAATTGAAGAGGGCCTTGTCGACTACGACGAATTTGTAGAGAAGACTGGCATGAAGTATCTATGGGTTAACGATACGTTGTACTGGGACGAGGCAACGGCTAGTCTAAAAGCCGCCTTGAAGAGGCCGTATTTCCCAGGCGGCGATTGGAGAAGCTATAAGCCTAAGTATGAGGAGTTTAGAAATAAGTTGGCTAGCTACTACAGAGAGACTGGGAGCCTTAGAGAGGCTGTGAAGAAAGTTATTGAAGAGATGAAGGGGTGGTATGTAGGTTATAACTTCCAGTGGCCTATCCACACAGAACCTGTGGAGACACCTGTGGTAGAGATGGCTTTGAGATACCCCACATTGGCGTGGATACACTCCTACAACTTAGACGTGTTGTACGAAAGGCCCGACGTCACTAGAGGTAAGCCTGTGGGGGTGGCTTTAGAGCCTAAAGAACTACCCGGCGAAGGCGAGGTTGTGGTCATGACGTCTAATAGATTAACTGAACATATGCACAGCGGCGCTATGACTAGAAACTCGCCTGGCCTCGCCCAACTGGTGCCCGAGCCCTTTGCAATCATCCCCGCCGACCTAGCAGCCAAGATCAATGTCTCTAGTGGAGACTACGTAGAGATAACGACTGCGAGAGGATCTGTGAGGTTAAAAGCCGTGGTGTCTAGAGCTCAGATGACTACCAAAATCGGCGGCGTAGAGGTGCCTGTGGTGAATGTAGTGTGGGCGTGGGGCTTCAAGGGGTTGGTGACTGGGCCGCAGAGTAATTTACTTGTGCCAGACGTAGTTGACGTAGTCACTACAATACAAGAATCGAAAGCATGGATGGCAAAGATTAGAAAGGCGAGGCTATGACGGCGGCTATGGGATTCGGGGTGTTAGTAGATATTGACAAATGTATAGGCTGTAGAGGGTGTCAAGTGGCGTGTAAAGATTGGAACGGCCGCGCAGTGGTAATTTCACCATCTCCACGTAGCTGGGCGGCGCCTATAGACTACACTGCAAACGACTGGAAGATTGTAAAGTTTAGAGAGGGAGAGGCCGAGAAGAGAGTTGGAACTCTGTCGTTTAGACAGCCTGATCTAGCCGCCGTTCCGTTAAATTGTCTACACTGTGTCGACCCGCCGTGTGCGAGAAATTGCCCCGCTAGAGCTATTGAGACGACTAAAGAGGGCGCCGTGGTGATTGTAAAAGATAAGTGTATTGGCTGCGGCTACTGCGCTGCCAGTTGTCCCTTCGACGTGCCGAGGAGAGGGGACGACGGCAGATTCTACAAGTGTACATTCTGTGTAGATAGATTACAAAACGGCCAGAGGCCTGCCTGTGTAGAAGTGTGTCCAACTGGAGTGTTCACCTTTGGCCGTCTTGAAGAGATTCAAAAGATGGCGAGGAATGAGGCCTTGAAGGGCAGGTTGGTATATGGGCTAGATGCCAGTGGCTACATCGGAGGATCCACGAGGTGGATCTTTGTGGCATCTCCAAGAAAGTCTTTTGCAATTAAGGAGGAGTTCCCCAGCGACCAGAAGGTAGCTGAGATGGAGTTGAGAGAGCAATTAGCAAAAATTGCCTCTCTGGCGCTGCCTGTCGCCGCCGTCGGCGTCGCGGCGTTGGGCCTAGCCGCCTGGCGGAGTGCTAGAAAGAGTCATAAAGAGCAATCTGAGACTTCTAAAGAGGAATAAACAAAAAATTTTTAAACTCACTTCTAAATATTATACATGTCTAATGTAAAGACTGTAAATGAGATTGAGATAATTAGCATAGGCTATAGAATCGCCCACCAACTCAATATTGTTTTATTTACAATACTCGCTATCACTGGCTCGATGTTGCTTTTTCCCGACATCTTTGCGGCCTTGGCCTATGCGATAGGCGCCCCCCTAGCCGCGGCGTTAGGTCTCCCGCCTGTGAGCGTGGGGCTTGAGTTGGCTAGGACTAGTCATCGATTCCTCGGCTTTGTATGGGGGGTAGTGTTGATAGTTTATGGGCTTAATTTATTACTTTTTAGGAAGGTGGAAGTATTCGCACCGTTGAAGCGGCCTATTGCACAACAGATCAGAGAGGCTAAGGCGTTGGTCGCACACTATCTCGCCGGGAGGCCCCTCCCTCCGGATGTAGAAAATAATCTACATAGACACAATGTATTAGTGTCCTATTTGTCTATCCTACTCCTCCTGGGCCTAGTCTTATTAGCCGTAAGCGGCGTATTACTAACCTACGCCCCGGCACTTGGCCTCTCGTCAAGCGCCGTGTCTCTCCTCTTGCTGCTCCACGACATAGGGTTCTACTTCTCATTACTGTTTCTACTAGGCCACCTATTCGCCACTACGCATATTTCAAACAGGCCGCTTCTAAACGCCATGTTCGGAGGGGGGAAGGTGCCGCTGAGCTGGGCTAGGAGACATATGGCAAAGTACCTACATGAAAGAGGTATTTCTTGAAGCAATCTGTGGGAGGGACGAAAAGTGTAGAGGAGATGTGTTGAGTGAAATAAATCAAATTTTTTCCGCGCCTCCTCTAGAGACTGCCGGGGGCGAGGGCCCCCCTTTGATTAAATACGAGGGGGGTGACCCCCTTATCTTTATCAAAAAAAGCCGCTACCTCAACGCGAAGTATGGGAGTTTGTTTCAAAACTGGCGTGGGGACTTTTGTCCCATATGCGGGACAAAGCCTGTCGTGTTTATTAGAAGAGAGGTTGGCGAAATATTTCAAACTGTTGTAAAAGTTTCAAAATGTGCCTGTGGGTTTGAATGGAGGTACGACTATTGGAGGTGTCCAAACTGCGGCGCGTCGGGGAGAGAGAGATTTGAAGTATTTAGGCTGGGAGATGCGTTGGTGTATAGATGTAGAGAATGTAGATATAAAACTATTGAATTAGACGGGGCGGCTGACGAAGAGACAATATACCTCGCGAGAGTTGTTGTAAACTATGTGGATTAGCCACAGAGGAGTTAAAGTAGCTGTGGATAGGTTAGTAAAAATCTACGTCAACGACAAACTAACAGCTGAGGTTGTGACGTCTCCAGAGGGGCTTCAGTACTTGGCGTGGGGGTACGTACAGGTGTATAGACTCCACGGCGCCGAGGTGGCTATAGAAGACTCGAAGATAAAGATATACATAAAGGATAAATTCGACGTGGATAAAGAGAGTTTTATAGACTGCGGCCCCGTGCGGCAAGTTGTGGAGAAGGCGGCTTGGAGGAGGAAAGTTAGGCTAGAGGACTTGGTGGCTTTGGCTAGGGAATTTAATAAATTGACTATGCCCTTCATCGAGCCTGAGCTTGCGGTTCACACAGCTGCTTTGTACAGTCGGGGGAGTTGGGTAGTGGTTCACGACGTGAGTAGACACAGTGCTGTGTTGAAGTTGATAGGTAAGGCAGCCGTAGAGGGCGTCTCGGTGCAAGACAGCGTGGCCTTCACCACTGGGAGGGCGTCTGGCGACATGGTGACTAGACTGGCGTCTGTAGGAGTCTCCACATTGGTTAGTATGAGGGGGCCTTTGGCTAGTGGCGTAGAGGCGGCTTGTCGCTACGGCGTAGTGTTAGTGGCTAATGTGAGGAGTAGGGGCTTTACCCCCCTCTGCGGTGTGGAGTATTTAGAGTGACTTAGGTATATATCCAACGGCGTGTCTACAGCCACGCCTAGGTGGACCTTTTTAATCGCCTCCGCCTTGTTAAACACCTCTGCCGCCACTTCTCTAAACAACTGACCTCTCCCCGGCGTAGCGATTATCAACACGTGTGAGTAGCCTCCCCTCCTCTCCACAGCCATGTAGAAGCCGCTTTCTCTCACCAACCGATCTACTCTCCCGCGTATAGTCATTTCTATTGTGTAGTATATACTCTTAGACACGTAGTCTGCCAAGGCGGCGTGGAACGAGGGAGCCACTTCTCTCCACAGCCCCTTTTTTACAAAGCCGTTGAAGAGATTTAAGCCGTCTCTAACCTCTACCCCCCTCCCAAATTCAATTTTTCTAGGCCGCCCGGCGGCTATATATATATCGGCGTCTTCAGACGGAGGCCTTTGGCTAGGCCAGAATCCCCGGCTTGGGCTATATAATAGATAGCTATTTCTACACCTCTCCGCGGACCACACCACGGCCTCCTTCACCACTCTAATACACATCCCCCCCACGTAGATTGAATTAAACCGCCTAGTCAACACAATCATGTAAATAGCCGGCGCCTAGTATATATACACAGTCTTTAAAACTAACTTAGGGAAGTCTCTGCCGTATATCATCTTGAGTGTAGACATGGCCGTTGAAATAACCTCTTCTGGGGTGTCGCCTACTACATTTACATGGCCCATCTTCCTCCTAGGCTTGGCCTCGGCCTTGCCGTACCAATACACCTTGCCTACTTTCTCTAACTCCCTAAGTGGGAGCTCTCTCAATTCTCTACCGAGTATATTGACCATCGCCGTGGGCTTCATAATCCTCACCCTCCTAATGGGGAGCCCGACTATAGCTCTTATGTGGTTTTCAAACTGACTGGCGTCGGTCTCGAGAGTCCAATGTCCTGTGTTGTGCACCCTGGGTGCGATCTCGTTCACTAATACACGACCGTCACGTGTTTCAAAAAATTCCACAGCCAACACGCCGACGTAGCCGCCCCACTCTAATATTTTATAGACATATTCATACGCCTCAGGCGGCGCCTCTATGGGGGCGTAGTTCCAAACTAATATTCCATGGACGTAGAAATTCTCCGCTGGGGGGTAGAAATAGACATCTCCCCGCTCGTCTCTCACGGCCAATATAGAAAACTCTCTCTTAACTTCGACGTACTCCTCCACTAAGAGCTCCCCAGTTAGTTTCTCAACTGCTGCGCGCTCTCTGGGATATTGATATATACCTTTCCCGTCGTAGCCACCTGCCGGTATTTTCACAACGGCGCGCCCCCACCTCTCTGCCAATTTCAAAGCCTCGGCGCCGCCCTCTGCCCTAGCCCACGGGACTGTGGGTATGCCCAATTGGCTAAAGAACTGCCTCTCAGCCAGTCGGCTCTTCTTCAATTTGAGATACTCCAGGGGGGGTCTTAATTTCTCATGTCTATACGCCAACTCGGCGAGGGCTAGGTCTATGTTTTCAAATTCATATGTAACCACGTCGCTGTTTTCAATAGCGGCGGCTGGGTTAACTGCACGTCGTGCACACTGCGCGGCGGGGGCGTCGTCGACGTCTACGTAGAGAAAGTCTAGACGTAGACGCTGCGCCGCCCAGCATAACATAAGGCCGAGCTGGCCGCCTCCCAACACTACAATGCGCATGTA
>CAMLLK010000008.1 GCA_946480885.1 uncultured Thermoproteales archaeon | reverse complement strand
ACTGAGGTATTTGCAGCAATGGCGACGGCTATAGAGGTGCTGTTGTACAATAGAGAAGAGGCGCCGTAGTAGCCTCTAGACAGTAAAATCACCATGTCGTAGTTATTTTCCGAAAGCTCTTTCACAATCTCCGAGGCCACAGTCTCACCCTCACCCATCATCCTCACTTTAAAAATATACTTCACCCCCTTTTTGTTCATATAGTCCTCTACTATGTTTTTCAATTGCTCCGCCGCCGTGTCTGTCTCACTAGAGGCGACGTATAGAAATATAATATCTGCGCCGTATCTCTCGCCGAAGTCGCTAGCTACGTTTAACAATTCTCTAAGCCTAGAGGGGCTCATAAGAGACACTGGCACTAATATACGTCTAAACTTGTAGGCCAGTTCGTAGAAAGGCTCGTCGCCCATATTCTACACTCCGTATTTTTTACCTTGTGTAATTAACTTTAGAGATCTGTCAGTCTTCTCTATAGACTTCCACTTATCTAATGTGCCGAAGACAGCTCTAACTACGTCTATATTCTCCGGCGTCACTATCGACTCTTGATGAACGCCGTACATTAAGTACAACTCGTTCCCAATCACAGACACAGAGTCTCTAAACAAAGCCACCTCTGGGAAGTCCCCCCTAGGCCTCCCCAAGTCTCTCGCGTACTCAATAATATGCGCCAGGCTTTGATAACCAGCGCCGACATCTGCTAAGAAAATCCTCGGAGTTTTTACAAAAGCCTCAAGCACTACGTCTTTTGAATAGGTCGAGTCTAACTCAATATAGGCCATGTGCATATGCATAATTGTGACGGGCACAGCCACAGCCATTGTGACTATGTCGACGTTTTTCAAAATAGTCTTTACGTCAGGGCCGTGGTGGCTGGGGACAGAGGCCGGGTTCGGAACGACGTCGTTAATAGGGCCTTTCTTATGTTCTTTGGGGTCTGCGCCTCTCCGCGCTAGGAAAATCCTAGCTTTTTTTATACCAACGCCGTTTATCAACAAGGCAGTTAATACTCTAGTAATGCCCGTAGTGTTGCAGCTCACTACTCTTACATATCGCCTCCCTCTAGCCTCTTCGTAATTCGCCAAGGCGTTAAAACTCACCTCAGCCACGTCCTCCTCCTCTCCGCCTTGGAACACTACAGGTTTGTCAAACTTCTGGTAGTACTTCTCTTTATTTTCTCTACCCACGTCTTCAGGAGAGGCGTCTATTATTATATCGGATTTCTTAATTAAATCCTCTATAGTCCCCGCGGGCTCTATACCAGCTTTTTTAAACTTCTCAACTCTATCCGGCAGCGTGTATATTGAAAACCCCCTCGCCGCCGCCACTATCGCCTCGTAGTCAGGTGTCACTTTCAAAACGCCGGCCACTGCCATGTCGTCTTGTAAAGCCACTGCGTCTGCTATTCTTTTGCCAATTGTGCCGTATCCAACAATGCCTACTTTAATCATAGCCCAAACTTCTTGGCGGATTGTAGCAAGGCCTTTACCGCCGGCATCTCCTCCCCTCCGATTGTTTGTATAAAGGCGCGGCCGCCGGTAGATACGTGGTAAGCTTTTGACAACACGCCGGCTTTTTCAGCCGCCATAATAGTGTGGCCACCACCAATTATTAAATTTCTACTCACAGCAGTTTTTAACAACTCCACTGTCCCCACTGCGAATTTCTCATCTTCTATAAAGCCCATTGGCCCGCTGAATATCACAATCTCGCTCTGTCCTATCAATTCTTTAAACTTTATAACACTTAAGCGGCCGATATCCAAGGGGGCTTGTGTCAATGAGTATATATCTACGTCGAGTCTCCCACTACGACTAATTGCAAAATCCACGGGGGTGTGTACTCTCTCTCCGTATTTATTCAAAATCTGTCTAGCTTTTTCAATATGTGGAATATAGCCGCCTTGTTCAACTATTTGCTTAAGCTGTGGATTGGCCACTCCGTATTTCGCCAACGCCGCCACAAACCCCACGAGCCCGCCCAACGCCACGTTTTCTACAAATCCATTCCGTAGTAGTTGTTCAATCGCTTTCAACGTGTCAGCGATCTTCGCCCCCCCAGCTATTAACAACACCCCACTCCCACGTTTTTCAAAAATTGTACTCAACGCCCTCAACTCTTTTTCGAAGACAGGCCCCATACATGAGGGCATCACCATGGGGAACCCCACTACGCTAGGCTGAGATCTATGGGCTACGGCAAATCCGTCGAAGATAAAGTAGTGGCCCAACGGCGCTAGTTTACGTACTAGAAAAGACTCGGCTTGAGCCTCGGGCACTTTCTCAATGACTTCCTCTGCCAACATCCTCACATTTTCTAAAAGGAGTATCTCTCCGTCGTTTAATTCTTTAATGGCACTACGGGCGGCGGGG
This sequence comes from uncultured Thermoproteales archaeon, assembly GCA_946480885.1. Next base: position 10,814 of record CAMLLK010000008.1, on the reverse strand, counting down.
CCAATTACGTCGTCGATAAACTTCACAGGCTTATCTAGGTACTTTTCAATATAGGGTTGGTGGACCTCGAGTGAAGTAAAGTCGTCTTGTCCGGGCCGCCCTTGGTGCGCCAACACCACCGCCCTGGCTCCTGTTTCAGAAACAATTTTTAATGTGTATGAATGGGCTCTTATTCTAAAATCGTCTAATATTTTATTATTTACAATAGGAGAATTAATATCAATTCTAATAAATAGTATTTTACCTTTTTTTAGGCATTTGTCTATACTTGGTATTTGGTTGATTATATCATGAAGCAACATGAATATTAGTAAAAACAAGGTTAATAAGTATTACTGACCATACTCACTATTTAGATATACATAATATATATAGTAGCTCATTAAGTTATTAATAGGTGTCACTTACACTACATGCGTCTTGACAAATACAAAAACGCTCTAAAACAAACAGTCTCTGAGTTAGAGAAGAGAGGTGTAGAGTACGTACTTGTAGGCAGCGCCGTCTTGCCATTTGTATACAAAATAGAATACGACCCAGGCGACTTAGACATATTCATACTCAACAAGTCTACAGTTTTAGACAATGAACTTTTTGAAGAAATTGCTAGAGAAAACGACTGGGACTTAGGCACTTCAGACCACGGCACAATTTACTACGAGTTAATAATTGGGGGGGAGTCTGTAAGAGTGGACTTGTTAGAAAATATATTAGATATATACATCCCCCTAGATTTCTTTACAGAGTTGAAAGAAATTGAACTCAATAGTGTAAAAATAAAATCCATAGGGCTTGAAGAACTACTTGTCTTAAAGGCAAAAATTGCGACAAAAGAAGCTGAAGATTTTATAAATGAAGTAGCTAGACTAGTAATAGAAAATAATATAAAACTAAACTATTCAAAAATTAAAAAACTTGCTAGTCTATATCCAGAAGACACAGAGGGTATTTTAAAAAGATTAAGAAGAAACGGTATCTATATTGAATAAATTATAAAAAGTCACTACAGGGGTGGGATATGCGTTTGTTATATATCCACGCCGAGCGTTTTAAATGGGCTGCTAGAGAACCTGCGTTAGAAATACACGACGAGCCTACGTCGGGGTCTGTAGAGAACTCATTAGTAGTTTTTACAACAGTCGAGAAAGGCGATGTAGTAGAGGAAGAGTTTCTCGACAAAGTGGCACAAGATATAATTGACGTAGCCTCTAGAGTAAAGGCAGAAGCTATAGTCATATATCCCTACGCCCACCTTTCTAATGAATTAGCCAGGCCCTACATAGCTAGAGAGGTCTTAGATAGATTATATCAAATAGTCGGCAAGAGGTTTAAAGGCGTTGTGCACAAAGCGCCCTTTGGTTACTACAAGTCATTTGAAATTAAATGTATAGGACACCCCCTCGCAGAGCTTAGCCGCACGTTTAAACTAGAGAAAAAAACTGGCGAGAAAAAGACAGAGGAAAAGAGAGATTACTACGTCGTCTTGACGCCAGACGGGGGCGTGTACAAGCCAGAGGAGTTCAACTACGACAACTATCCAGACTTTAAGACTTTGGTAGAGAAAGAAGTGTATAGAAAAGAGCTGGGCGGAGGGGGAGAGCCTAAGTATCTAGACTATTTAAAGAAATTCGGCTTTGAGTGGGAGCCTATGTCAGACGTAGGCCATATGAGATACGCGCCGGAGGCAACTGTAATGATGGAGTTAGTAGAGGACTACGCATACACAGTGGCTAAGTCTCTAGACATACCTGTGTTTAAGATCCGGGGCACTAATATGTTTAGACTCTCGGAGTCGGCTATTGAGTCGCATGCAAAACTCTTCGGCGAGAGGCTTTATATAGTTGAGTCAGACACAGACTTAATCCTACGCTACGCCGCTTGTTTTCAACAATTCGCAATGGTGAAAGACTGGGTGATTAGCTACAAAAACCTACCCTTCGGCTTGTTGGAAATCGCAGACTCATACCGACATGAACAGCCGGGGGAGACAGTCCTTTTGTTTAGACTAAGGAGGTTCTACATGCCAGACCTCCACATATTTACAAAAGACTTGAGAGAGGCCATGGAGGTGACATTTAAACTACACCACGTAATCTTTAGAGAAATTGAGAGGCTGGGCAGGGCCTACGTCTCTCTATACAACGTCACAGAGGACTTCTACAACACGTACAGAGACTATTTAATTGAACTGGCCAAGAGAGAGGAGAAGCCTATATTAGTCAGAGTACTGCCGGGGCAGAAATATTACTGGGTCTTAAACGTAGAGTTTCACATAATAGACGAGTTGGGAAGGCCAAGGGAAGTGGCTACGTTTCAAATAGACGTGGGAAACGCCCAGAGATTTGGCATAAAATACGTAGACGAGAACAACCAAGTCAAATACCCAGTCATAATCCACACGGCAATTCTCGGCAGCGTGGAGAGATATCTCTACGCAGTTTTCGACACAGCCGCCATGTTAGAAAAACAAGGCAAAGCTCCCCGCCTCCCAACTTGGCTATCTCCAATACAAGTCAGAGTGATACCAATTACAAAAGAGAACTTAAAATACGCCGTCGAGGTAGCGGATAGATTAGAGCAAGAGGGGATAAGAGTTGACATAGACGACAGAGATGAGACTTTGTCAAAGAGGATAAGAGATGCAGAGATGCACTGGGTCCCCTATATATGTGTCGTGGGGGCTAGAGAAGAGAGGGAGAGAACAATTTCAGTTAGAGAACGGGGAGGCGGGAGCTATAGAGTAGATTTAGAGCAATTAATAAAGAAGATCAAAGAAGAAGTTAGGGGGTATCCCCAGAGGCCTTTATACATGCCTAGATTCTTAAGCCAGAGGCCTACACGTGGTTAATTTAAGAGAAAAATTTATATACAGGAGTCAATTGCCCGTGAGAAATGCAGGCGGCGACCCAGACTCAAACTCCCGTAGTGGGGAAACACGTCTATGGCGAATTATATGAGATAGATGAAAAACTTCTAGAAGACGAGCAACGACTTAGAAAAATTGTAATCGAGGCCGCTCACATTGCAAATATGCACATTGTAGAGGTGAACTCTTGGAAATTTAAAGGCGGTGATAAAGAAGGCGTATCAGTAATAGCGCTTGTGTTAGAAAGCCACATAGCAATTCACACGTGGCCAGTCTATAAATACGCCACGGTGGACGTCTACACATGTGGTGAACACTCAGACCCCATGTCAGCCTTTAGGTATATAGTGTCGCAGCTATCCCCCAAGCGTTTTACTATAAACTACGCAGATAGGTCTTACAAATAGTCTTTCTTTTCTTTGTGTCTAATATCATATTAATTCTCCTTTGGCTGACGCCTGACAAAATAAAGCCAGAAATTAGAGAAAAAGTGGCATACGCCGGCGCTGTATACTCCGCAGACTCTGTAAACTATATAATTAAGTCACTATATGAAACATATCTATTCGTAGACACCGTCGTCGTGTATGGACCAGATTTAAACCAAATCGGCGACTTGATAATAAACGCCTTGAGAGGTATTTGTAACGAAGCATTAAGAATCCCGTGTGAATATGTAAAAGAGCTGGGGGTGTACGTAGTAGATTTGAGATGGAAAAGCGAAGAAAAACTAAGAGAGGCTGTGTATAGACTATACAGACCTAGAGATACCCCAGCGCGCCCCCGGCGCGCTTTGACGTTATTTACGCCAGAACGTAGACTGCCCTACTTAGGTGCACACGTCATATACGACACAGATGTAGACGTCTTGAGGCTAAAGGCTATAGACTATGTGTTAACCTACGGAGTGGAGACCCCCGATGTGTTGTACAACGTGTTAATACTCCAACGAGCCCCCCGGGGGAGCTACGCCGCCGCCACGTGCGATTTAATAAAAGACTGGCCATGTGGATTAGACAAAGCCGCAGTGTTAATAACCACCCCCGCATATATTACAAAAGAAGACGTCGCAAAAGCCAAGGCGTTAGTAAAAGATATTCCACAATCCACCACCTACGACCCACACGGCAACTTCTACATAGGAGATCGGCTATACCACTACAGCCCAGAGGGAACGCTACTGAGAGTATTGGAAATATCAGACGTCACTATGAAGAGAGAAGCCGCAAAACTACTCCCCGACCACGCCTTCTACCTAGGAGGGGAGTACGCAGCCATGAGGCTTCTAAAAGACAAATATGTCCAAGACCGCTGGAGGGCAGAGACGCCCCCAGAGTAAAATTTTTTAACTATAGACATAGAGGAACAACGCCGGGGTGGCCGAGCGGCCCAAGGCGCGGGACTTGAGACCAAGACGAGAAATCCCGTCCCCGTCGAGGGGGCGTGGGTTCAAATCCCACCCCCGGCGCTTTATAAACATAAATCCAATTGTTAATATAAATAAAAGACGCTGTCGATAGACGTATCCCACATCTGTGGTATCAGCTCAAAACTCGCGCTGTGTTAACCTCTCTATATACCTTAGCTACGCCCCCCGACTCCCCAACGCACTTGCTGTGGCTATTGGAGCGGCTTCTACACATCTATATTCGACACCCGCCGTTACGTCTCTTGTGATAGCTACTCCAATCGTGCCGCCGTGTCAGGCGGGGGCCTCACTACGTGGGGTCACCAACGCCGTAAGTTTGGCTTGGTAAGCGGCTATAGCCACGGCGTCTAACGCCAACTTATTTTCTTATCAACTCTCTAAAAGCCAGCGCAGATATTACCAATAGATATAGAAAGAGGGGGATGTGTTCAACCGCCAGTCTGCCAAGCCCTTCCGTCGGCGACCATATTGTCCTAGAGACTCTCCCAGCGTTGAATGCCGCCACTGTGGCCAACAACGCGTAGAGTGTTCTACTTGGCTTTTTCCATAATCCAATGGCCACTACGGCGTAGAAGGCGGCGAGGAGTATATTCTCTACTACTAACAGGGGGGGCAGACCCACGAAGTTTATCCCAATGTAGGCGGCTGAGAGGAGTAGTAGAAGCGCAGGTAGCATATTACTTCAAAATTTTCTTTAAGACGTAGGGGAGTATGCCGCCGTGTTTAATATATTCAGCTTCGGATTGTGTATAGACCGCAAGCCTAGCCCTCACCTCGTCTACTCTGCCTCCCCTCCTGTATATTTTTATAACTACCTCGCGGCCGGGGGCTACGCCTTGTGAAAGACCTTCAATATCTATAACCTCCGACCCGTCTAGCCCTAGGCTGTCTACTGTGACGCCGGGGGGGAGTTGTATTGGTACTATGCCAACCATTGTGAGATTTGTCCTATGGATTCTCTCAAAGCTCTCTGCCACCACCGCCCTTATACCCAATAGTCTAGGCCCCTTCGCCGCCCAGTCTCTACTAGAGCCAGCTCCGTAGTTTTTACCAGCTATTATTATTAAAGACACGCCCTCTTTTCTATACGCCTCCGCCGCGTCGTATATAGACATAACAACCCCCTCTGGGTATTTAATAGTGAGGCCGCCCTCTAAACCCCCGATCTTATTTCTATACCCCCTACTGGAGAATGTGCCCCGCACCATCACTTGCCAATTGCCCCTCCTGGCGCCGAAGGTGTTGAAATCAGAGGGCCTCACCCCCAGCGACTGTAGATAACGCCCCGCCGGGTTGTCCACTGTGATACTCCCAGCGGGAGAGATATGGTCTGTGGTGATATTGTCGCCGAGTATTAACAACGCCCTTGCCGACTTTATATCGCCTACTTCGCCACTTTCTTCAAAAAGAGGCGAAGGCTGTATATAAGTATCATCGGGGCGCCATTGGTAGAGTTGGCCCGTGGGAGCCTCTAGGGCGTTCCACTCCGGCACTAACTCGCCTATTTTTTCATACTTCTCTCTATAGCGGACGGGGTCTAGCCACTCTTCAACTACTACCCTAACCTCCTGGGGGGATGGCCATATGTCTTTTAGGTATACAGCCCTTCCGTCTTGGCTAGTCCCTATGGGCTCTTTGTCTAAGTCTTTTGTCACTGTTCCCGCCAAGGCGTAGGCCACCACCAGAGGAGGTGAGGCTAGGTAAGCCGCTCTAATATTTGGATGTACCCTGGCCTCGAAATTGCGGTTGCCGGAGAGGACGGCGACCGCCATTATGTCCTCCTCCCGTATGGCCTTGGCTACGGGCTCTGGGAGCGGCCCCGAGTTGCCTATACAAGTCGTACAGCCGAAGGCCGCTACGTAGAACCCCAGTTGGTCTAGGTATTTCTGCAGCCCGCTTCTCTCTAATAAATCGGCTGCTGCGCGAGACCCCGGGGCGAAGCTAGTCTTTACATAAGGCGGAGTTCTAAGCCCCAGCTCTACAGCTCTTTTTGCCACAAGGCCGGCGGCGACTAGTAGATATGGATTACTTGTATTTGTACAACTTGTAATCGCCGCAATGGCCACGTCCCCATCGCCAAAATAAGTCTTCTTCCCGTCTACCTCTATCTCAACTACCTTCCTCTCTCTCTTCTTCCGCTCTTTTAAAAACGAGGTAAAACTCTTAGGCACGTCGCTAAGAGCTACTCGCTGCCAAGGCAGAGTTGGACCTGCTAAATTCCTCTCTACTGTAGACAAGTCGAATTCTACCACTTGGCTATACTCCGCCCCCTCCACGCCGCCAAACACCCCCTGGGCTTTGTAGTAGTTTTCTACTAAAGCCACGTGTTCTTCAGACCTACCTGTGGCTTTGAGATAGGAGAGCGTGGCGGCGTCTACTGGAAATAGGCCAATAGTAGAGCCGTACTCCGGCGCCATGTTGGCTATTGTGGCTCTGTCGGGGACTGAGAGCTTCCCAACGCCCTCGCCGAGGAATTCCACAAAGGCGTCTACTACGTCTATTTTCCTCAAGTGTTCTGTGAGGGCTAGCACTACGTCTGTAGCCGTAACGCCGGGCTTCAAATCGCCGTAGAGATACACTCCCACAACCCTCGGCAGTTTTATAGTTATGGGCTCGCCCAAGATGGCGGCCTCTGCCTCCACGCCCCCCACTCCCCACCCCACTACGCCTAGTCCATTGACCATAGTGGTGTGGCTGTCCATGCCCACTAAAGTCTCGAAGTAGGCTACGTCTCCTTCCGTCATCACTACCTTGGCTAAATACTCCAGATTTACTTGGTGGATTATGCCCGTGCCGGGGGGGAAGATTCTCAAGTTCTTAAAGGCTTGTTGAGCCCATTTTAGAAATCTATAACGCTCTCGGTTCCTCAAAATCTCTAACTCAATATTACGACGGAGGGCGTCTGGAGAGGCCCAGAAGTCTATCTGTACAGAGTGGTCGATTATTAAGTCTACAGGCACCCGTGGGTTAATCAACGAGGGGTCTCGCCCCGATTTATACGCAATGTCGCGCATAGTGGCTAAATCCACGATGGCGGGGACGCCGGTGTAGTCTTGCATAATCACTCTAGAAATTTTAATCGCCACCTCGCCCTGTGGGTTTTTTGCACTCCATCGCGCCAAGGCCTCTAGGTGTTCTAAAGTCACGTCGCGCCCATCTAAATTACGCATTATATTTTCCAATAAGACGCGTAGTGAATAGGGCAATTTCGCCACGTCGTAGCCCTCCTTTTCTAAACTCTTGAGAGAGTAGTACTGGAAGACTCTCTCCCCTATTCTGAGTTTTTCTGGACGCACGGCCAATTGAGATACTTGTATTAAAAATATAAATACGGCTAGGTGGCTATCTCACATCCGCGTTGTGTCTAACCACTGCCTCTCTCACAGTTTTTGAGTCTCCAATCGCTATGATAGATGCCCTATCTATAACTATTACATATCCACAATAGGGACATTGACGCCTCTTGACATCTCTCCTTGTGGCACTTGCCCTCCCACACTTTGGACACACGACAGCTATGTATCTCATGTCTTGTATAGAATAGTTTTTAGCTTTTTTAAACCTCTCCATAGTTCATATCTACTACAGCTATACTGCGCGATTTCTAAAACCACGCCGCCGCGGAGATCGCCTCTGTATTTAACCTCCGTGGCGAATAATAAACCTCTATATTTCACAACTGCGTGCCGCCTCCTCAATGTCACTCTCCCCAGTTGTTTTACGCCTTCTGAATATACCACTACATATCCACTAGGCGGAAAAGTCGGGGCTATGGGCTCTATACATATATCAACTCTATCGAATAAGACGTCTAATAAAAAAGGCGGGGGAGGCGGGTGGCTAATCGGCGCGCATATAGACACGTCGGCGAGTAGATTACCCCCCATCCATTCAATTAATAAAAGACCGAGGCTAGGCAACTCCTCTGCTACACATAGCCTACCTCTCCACTCGGCCTCTATGGCTGATTTAAACTCATCTAAAAATCTCTCTCTCCACGCCTTTATAGACTGAGGCGGCGCCAGATCAAACCTATACTTCACACGCCTCTGCACTAAGCCTTGGACGTAGCTCTTCCTCACAACAACATAAGGCTCAAAGTTTATAAATTGCCTCTTTTGGCCGGTCTATGCCGATCTATTACTACAGAGAAGAAGAAGAGTGGGAAGAAGAAGAAGAACTCTGGGATGAATTTGAAGAAGAGTGGGAGGAAGAAGAAGAGTGGTAAAATTTTTCAAAAGCATGAGCTTTTCCCCCTTTCCATTTTTAAATAATTTTTTATAAAAACAAAAAATAGGGGATATGCATGTACTGAGCTGTAGTCTTAGAGTAGTTGGGGGTTAAGTATTTAAATAGTAGAAAATAAAGGACCTATGGCGGGGGACGTGGGGGGGAGGATAGTGGGTAGGCACATCTATGGAAATCTATATGGATGTGACGCAGAAGTGTTAAAAGACGAGGCTAGGCTTGTGACAATTGTAAAAGAGGCTGTAAAGTTGGCAAACGCCTACCTCCTCTCTATCGGCGCCTATAGATTTGGCCCTAACGGAGGGCTGACGGTGTTCGCAGTGGTAGCGGAGAGCCACATCTCTATCCACACGTGGCCTGAGCACAAATACGCCACTGTAGACGTATACACCTGCGGCGACCACACAGACCCCAAAGCCGCCTTTGACTATATAGTTTCTGAACTTAAGCCAACTAGACTTGAGGTATACTACGGCGACAGGTCAATGAATGAGTAAGTTTTTTAACTGAATATTTTTCAAAGCCCGTGGCGATATATTTCAAATCGGCATATCTAGAAATTGCAAATTTTATATTAAATGCACTAGATAAAATAAAAATAGATGAAATAAATATGTTTGTAAAGCTTATAGAAAAGACATATTATGAAAATAAAAAAATTCTCGTAGTTGGAGTTGGCAGAAGCGGGCTGGTGGGCAGGGCCTTTGCAATGAGACTTAGACACCTCGGCGTCCGTTCCTACGTCCTGGGGGAGACAATAACCCCCTCGGTAGAGGAGGGAGATATCGTAGTGGCGATTTCCGGCAGCGGCACGACTCAAATAGTAGTGACCGCCGCCGAGGCGGCTAAGAAGATAAAGGCTAGTGTAGTGGCCATAACTTCATACTACGAATCGCCCCTCGGAAGAGTGGCAGATTTAGTTTTGTACATACCAGGCAGGACTAAAGTCGCGGCTATGGACGACTACTTCGCTCGACAAATACTCGGCGTTCACGAGCCTTTGTCTCCATTAGGCACGTTGTTTGAAGATACGGCCATGGTGGCGCTAGACGCAGTAGTGGCCGAGTTGATGAAGAGGCTAGGGAAGAATGAAAAAGAGCTGGCGGCTCGCCACGCCAATATTGAAGTTCCGTAGTTTACATAATTTTTAATAGTGAGTTATATAAGCCGTTATGTACTATCTACATCCCTACAAAGCGCTTACGTCAAATAAGTCAAATATCCAATACGTCAATGAGCTAATGTATAAATTACTAGGCGGAGGCCCTGTGGTATATGGCAGCGAAGATGCGCAAATATTAGCCCTCTCTGGCTTCTACCCAGAGGACTGGCCAGCTGTCAATTTCCTATCTCTCCTCGTCTACTTATGGAAACGGGGACGTCTAGACCTACCCCCCCTAGCGGCGGCTCCTGTGGCAAACCCAAGGGCGTTTCGAGGCACTCCCTACGGCGTAGACGGCGTGAATATCTACTTCGACTTCTTGAGGCTTAGGTCTCAAGAGGCGCGTATAATTAACTCTTTCTACCACAAGTCTAGGCCCACTGCGGTGGTTGTATTTATGGGCGGCTCGGAGTTCGAAATCGCCGCCACTACAGAGATTGCAGCAAACACTTTGGCAATTCGTAAAATAACTCCGTCGCCGCATACTCCAGAGGGCGCCGCTACGATTAAGTACAGCCACGCCCTCTCGGTCAAAATACCCCCAACGCCAAGAAATTTTGAAATTTGGCTTAGCTACGTCGCAGATGTGTTAAACACTGTGGTAAAACTACCGCGGGTAGAGAGACAGGTGGTTAAAGTAGAGAAAAAAGAAATCTACACTCTCCACGGGGGGAGAGTTGTAGACGACGGCGTATTGATTGACAACGACGTCTCCATATATATATGAAAGTATTTGTGGGAATTACAGGTGCGTCTGGAGTTATATACGGAGTTAAAGTACTCGAGCTTTTAAAAAAGACGGGGGTAGAGATACACCTCTCTATTTCTAAAGCCGCCGAGCGGGTATTTAAACTAGAGACAGACTACGACACCGACTACGTAAAGTCTTTAGCAAACTACGTCTGGGATGAACACGACGTGGCCGCGCCTCCGGCGTCTGGGAGTTTTGGAATAGACGCAGTGGCGGTAGTGCCTTGTTCTACAAAAACACTAGCCGCAATTGCAAACGGCGTGACTATAAACTTAATAACTAGAGCCGCCGAAGTTGGGCTAAAGGAGAGGAAGAGAGTTGTGTTAGTAATTAGAGAGAGCCCACTGTCTCTAGTACA
>CAMLLK010000007.1 GCA_946480885.1 uncultured Thermoproteales archaeon | reverse complement strand
GGAAATAATGTTATACGCCTATGGTGAAATTGAATAAAGGAGAGTAGATCAAAGTTCGGGGATATGCGACAAGAATCCATGACGGGGCGCCACCCCGCCCCGGGCACGGCGAGGAGTCAAAAGGAACTGGTCTGCCAAAACCGACTGCCAGGGCGTGGCCCGCTCCGAAAGCCGCTGGCTACCCGGAGGCCCGCGCCCAAGATGCCCGGAGGGCGTGAGGGACACGTCGGCTATTTTCGTTAAATTTATAACCTTGCGACAAGTTAAGTTTGTGTCTCTTGTTGAAGAGATTAGGAGAGTGTTGATAGAGAATCCTGATATATTAGTAGACGTCCTCGTCTCTAGGCCCGAAATAGTCTACAAGGCATTGGCCAAGTTGGTCCCTTGGCAAAACTTAGCCACTAAACAAGACGTAGGAGAGTTGAGAAAAGAGGTGGAGGTTACAAAAGAAGAGCTGAAGAGGGATATTAGGCAAATTTCTGTAAAATTAGATGCGTTAGGGGCGCGTTGGGGCGTTCTTGGCGAAGACGCGTTTAGGGAAGGGGTAAGGGAGCTTTTGCGCGAGGTTGGCTACAAGGTGGAGAGGTGGCTGTACTACGACGCGGACGGACACGTCTATGGCTACCCCAGCGAGGTAGAGTTAGACATAGTTATAAAAGACGGCGTGGTAATTGCCGTGGAGATTACGTCTAGTTTAAAAAGAGGAGACTTGTATATAGTAAAACGAAAAACAGAGCTGTATACAAAAGCCTCGGGAAGGCTCGTTAACGCAGTTTTAATCATAACGCCGTATATAAACGACAAAAACCCAAACTATGTAAAAGTCATGGCAGAAAGAATAGGCATTAAGCTCGTGACTCCAGAAGAGGCGGCAGAGAAGCCTCTTTAAAAAACCACGTCATGTACGAGACAAAAATCGCCCTAGATTAATAATCGTTGCCAACGGAGGCTTTAAAACTACGACGAGGCAACAACTGTATAGACACTATAAAAACAACTCAATGGGGGATGTTAAAAGGCAGATGGGCCTTAAATGGACGAGTTGAAGGAATAGTTAGAGGGACTTGTAGGGCTTGAGCGCTCCAACGTGGAGCTGTATTTTGCCATACGTGGTGTAAAAAACAGTTATATTTGAGACGCCTATCCCGTAGGTGTGGAAGGGGCTTTGGTGTCAGCCCTTTACTCTTTGCCTAAAATTCACAACACAAGGTCTTGTAAAAATTTGGATCGCCTACAACATCGCTGTGTTTTACTTAGTCTACTCCTCGCCTTGATAATTACAGCTAACAGCGCGGCCAAGGCCACGAGCATAACGGGAAATGTCAACAACATGTACAGCAAGAAACCCACAAACCAATTCAAGAATCCGGAGCTGGAAAGGCTAAGGAGGAGAGGCGCCGCAATATGCAAGGCATATGTGGCAAGTCTAATGGGTTTAGACCTAGCCTCGCAGATGAGAAGCTTAACTTTGTCGAAATCAGCGGCGAGAGATATAGTCACAAATGCTATCCCCACGGCGGCGGGGCCGATGGCCAAATACGCAGAGTTGTAGAGCCACATTAACGACAAAGCGATAAGCAGAGCGCCAAGGGAAGAGATAGAGAAGACATTTCACGATAAGAATATTAAAAAAATCTTAAAATTTCCCGTGGCTTAAACTCTACTTGGCCAACTCCTGGCTAATAACTACATCACGTTTGGCGTTATGCTTTCAAGTAGTTTGTTAATGCCTGTCGTATTGGGTTTTCACAGAGGCGCCGCGGCGCCGTCTCGGGGGGCGGCAATAGCGGCGGTAGTGATGATTGTAATTATTTTCACAACACTGGCCCTAGGCATATACTCATTAGAACTCTACCTCATTGCGATACATTACCAATATTTTACAAATTTAATTGCGACAATACCATATATGCGTAGAGAGCCGCACGTAGCTTCGGCGTTTATAATGGCCTCGATGATAATTATGGTGTTACTAAATCACTTGTATTCGTACATGTTCTTTCGCCAGTCGTAAACTGTATATCCGAGAGTTTTTCTAATATTAATAATAAGAGTATGGCTAGGAGTACGATGAGGCTTGTGTTTCTGAGCAATGGGTCATTCGCCGTATTATTCAGGCACATCTGGCAATCCATGGATCATCAATGTGGTTGGCTCGATACTACATATTGAGAGGAGATTGTGAGAAAGCAGAAGAGTTAATAAATGGGCAAATAAAGTAAAAACGCCTACAAACCTACTCCCAGAGCAGATAAATCCCTTTAACGGGAGTCCTGTATCAGTTACGCCACTTGCCTGGAGCCATGCGGAGCACCTAAAAGTTTACTTGATGAAAAAGAATATGTGTCATTGAGCTTAGGCGCCTAAAACTTAATACCTCTTTTACGTAGAGGAGAGAAAGCTCTCTGCATCGTTTATATTAGGTATTGCTTCATTATCGCCTCTAGCCGTAATGACCAAAGTCGCTGCGGCTGTGGATATTTCAAATGCACGTTGTGGATTTACACCAGAGAAATAAAGGGCAACGAAAACGCTCATTATCGCATCGCCAGCGCCCGTAGGATCCTCCACGCAAACATCGTACGCAGGTTTAAAATATTTCTCTCCGTCGTAGAAAAGATAAGCGCCTTTACGCCCCAATTTGTAAAAAAGCACCCTTGCAGTTGGAGATGAAAATCTGATCAAAATAGAGAATAGGCGACAAGAGAATTGTGGCGAGACTTGGCAAAGCACAAACGTCAGCGGAGTAGACAAAGCTGACCTACATCCTAAGGCTCTTACAGAGGCATAAGCCAAGTACAACTGTTGTATAATGTGGGGGCGGCTTTGCCCATCATTGAGTGGCTGGTTGGCCATACAAAAAAAGGCTGTTTCAAAGGCTTGACAAACGCCGAGTTTTGTGCTTATTGCCAAGCTGTAGGGCTACTCGCTTAGGCGTCTTCTCTCAACTCCCTTCTGGGCCTGTAGCTGTGGGCATGGTCGGGGTTGTACACAGCGCTGCGGGGTATCTCCGGCTGCTGTACTGACTCGCCGACTATAATAACGGCGTCTCTTACTATTCTCTCCGCCTTGACCTTTTCGGCTATATCCCTTAAAGTGCCTTGGATAATTTTCTGATCTGGCCACGTGGCCTTATACACCACTGCCACGGGAGTGCCGGGGCTTAGGCCCCCCTCTTCAAGCTCCTTCACGACTTTGTCGATAACGTGCACCCCTGTGTATATCACGGCAACGGCGCCCGTCTTGAGGATAAAATCGGCTACGTCTTTGAGGCTCCCCCTCATCGGCACTCTGTGTGACGCCCTAGTGATCACCACGTGCTGGACCCTTTTGGGCACTGTGAGCTCTATCCTCAGCTGGGCGGCTGCGGCCAACGCGGCCGTCACCCCGGGCACTATCTCGTACTCAATCCCGGCGAGTTGAAGGGGGATTATCTCCTCCCACAACGCGCCGTAAATTGAGGGATCACCTGACTTTAGCCTAGCCACGAGTTTGCCCTCCCTGGCCTTTTGAATCATGAGCTTAACTATTTCCTCTGTCACCATAGACGCGCTGTTGTAAACCTCGGCGTCTTGCCTGGCGTATTTCAACACCTCCGCGTTTACCAAGGAGCCGGCGTATACCACCACCTCAGCCTGGGATAAGTATTTCACGGCTTTCACCGTCAACAGCTCCGGGTCCCCCGGCCCCGCGCCGATGAAAACTACCTTGCCCGCCATAGGTATACAGTGGTGAAGTAATCGGACCATGTAATTCTGTTAGACACCGCCTCTCCCTCCATATAACACCTCCTAACGGCGTAGCCGCCGTGCGAAGACAGCAACTCATTTAGCAACTCTATATTCCTATTGGCCTTTGCCACCACTACCACGTCAAACAAACGCAAGGTCTCTTTTAACAAGTCAGCTCTAGAGGCGGGCACAATGGCCACCGCCATGTCGCCAACTGCAAGCTCCACGCCGGCTCTGAGGCTACACGAAATCAATGCCGAAACTCCAGGCACGTACTCCACAGGCCTATCGACATACTTTCGAATTTTCCCAAATGTGCTATACAGAGAGGGATCACCCAAAACTGCGTATACGGCGTTTTCGCCTGACGATATTATCTTGGCGATTTCTCTCAACTGCTCTTCCCTCACGCCGCCCATATTAAACGGCAACTCCACCACGCGCCCTCTGGCGTATTTCAACACTATGTTCTTCGCCAGGCTAGCCTCAGATCTGCTTGACCGCGGGACGTAAATAACGTCTGCTTTTGACAAGAGGCGTATTGCCTTTATAGTCAACAGCTCGGGATCCCCAGGGCCTAAGCCGACTACTCTAAGCATATGCCGTGATTATATACACTGGGTTTAACGGGGACAGTATTGTATAGCCCCCAAGCCTCCTCCCCCTCGCTATGTAGACTTGGGCAATTTCATACTTCACGCCGGCGTTTTCAAGAAAGTCGAGAGCAAGCCGAAGGGACTCCAGCGTTATTACATCCGCCACTATTACGCCTCCTGTCCCGGCGAGTTCTAACGCCGTTTGAAATAACATGGGCAACTCCCTGCCCCCTCCTCCGAGGAAATACCGATTTGATCTCGGCAATTTAGGCAAGAGCTCCAACGCGTCGCCCTCCGCGACGATTAACCTGTCCCCCACGCCGAATTTCGCAGCGTTTTTCTTTGTGATCTCAACTGCCAAGGGGTCTTTATCTATTGCGTACACCTTTGATCCCTCGCCCATAATTAAGGCGGCCTCTACGGAAATAGTGCCAGTTCCGCAGCCCACGTCGACGAGAGTGCCGCCTTTTATGAGGCGTAGTTTTGATAAAGCCAAAGCGCGGATCTCTGCCTTAGTCATTGGGACGCCTTCGGCTCTTATAAACTCCTCGTCTGGTATTCCCGGCGTGGCGTAGGGCCAGCTCATGTCGTGCTGAACAACACCTCGCCTTTGTCGTTCACGACATATATCTCGACGGGGATTTTAAAACGCTCTAGATATTCCTTCGCCCTACGCGCCATGATCGCAATAACGCCCCCGGCGTAATCTCCGGCTTTAGCTAAGGCCTCGCCCACAGAGGCCGCGTTGCTTACCTCCAGCAGAACCTCATATGGCGCCCTTAATTTCACTAACGCATACAGCACGGCCTCCACTCTGCCATCGCATTGAGCGCTGTGAGTGTTGTAAGCCCCAAGCGCTAGCTTTGCCAGCTTGCCTGGCATTGTGAACAAATACGCCGCCTTATAGCCGAGGGCCGCCGCCTTTTCAACGGCATATCCCACCATGTCGCCAATTTTCACAACAACGTCGCCGAACACGGCCTGGGCCGCTTTATACGAGGTATTGCCCTGGGCTAGAATAGCGATATCTCTCCTCTCTCTCAGCGCCGAAAGCTCAGCCTCTATATGGCCGAGAAATTCATCGGCTGAAACAGGCGCCTCAATGCCTGTGGTGCCGAGTATTGATATGCCGCCAACAATGCCGAGGCGGGGGTTCATTGTCTTTTCAGCTAAGAGCTTGCCGTCAGGGACTTCCACGAGAACCTCTGCCCCCTCTAAAACCTCCCGCACCGCCTTTTCTATCATGCGTCTGGGAACTGGATTTATGGCATGCTCGCCCGGAGGCACTGGAAGCCCGGGCCTTGTCACTATGCCAACCCCCTCGCCGCCTTTAATCACAACGCCGTTGTTTAACGGCCTCACGCAAGCTCTAATAATAACGCCGTTTAACACGTCGGGGTTATCGCCTGAGAACTTCCTCACCTCGGCGCAGTATATCTCCCCCCTTTGAAACACCCTCTCCACGAATACCTCTACCCGTAGCCCTATTGGCGTGGGCACAGTTACGGATTTGGGCACTATGCCTTTGGAATAAAGAGCGGCGGCCTTGGCGGCTGCGGCAGCGGCCAAGCCCGTGGTGATGCCGTATTTTAAAAACGGGTTCATAGCCTGTACTTATTGCTATAACCCCTGGGAGTTATCAAATAGCCCCGCCACGTGAAAGTCTCCGAATTGCCCACTATAATTGTCGTTCTCATGTCAATCCAGTCCATGTCCACTTCGCCCAAAGCGGTTATCCGCACCTCCTCCCCTTGTCGATATGCGTTTTTCACGAGGCCCACGGGCGTTGAATCCCCCCTCACAGAGCGGACTACTTCCAGCGCCGCCTTGGTGAGACCGCTATCTATTGGGTTGTAGAAGACCAAGACGAAATCTGCCTCAGCGGCGGCTTTGACTCTGCGGAGGATTGCCTCTCTTGGCGTTAATAAATCGCTTAAGTTTATCACGGCGAAATCAGATCCCAAGGGGGCTCCCAGCTTAGCGGCCGCGGCCAAAGCCGCAGTTACGCCGGGGACAACCTCCACGTCCACCTCCACCCCCCTCTTAGCCATTAGCTCAAAAACTAACGGGGCCATTCCGTAAACGTTTGGATCGCCGTCTGATACTAACGCCACTTTACGCCCCTCTAAGGCCTTAGAGATGGATATCTCAGCTCTAAATATTTCCTGGCGCATTTTAGCCGGGATAACCTCCTTACCCTCCAGTAGATCTTTAATCAACCCTATATACGTCTCATAACCCACTACAACTTCGCTTTCTTTAATCGCCTCCACGGCTCTAAACGTCCTCACAGAGGGATCCCCCGGACCTATTCCCACGATTCTCAGCCTACCCCTCATACGCCAGGCGCAACAGTTCGTTGAATAGAGCCACGGCAATCCCCGAACCCCCGTAGGTTCCGCGTATTACAACGGCGGGAAGCCTCGATTTCACCAGCTCCTCCTTAACGTGAGAGGCGTTGGTGAAGCCAACTGGCGCTGCCACGGCGAAGGGTATATCCGCTTTGCCCTCAGACCACATATCTAAAGCCGCTTTTAAAGCAGTGGGAGCGTTGCCTATGACGACGCAAGCGCCGTTTAGCCGAGACAGCCAGTAGCTCATTCCAGCCGATGCCCTAGTCCCCCCGTTATTTACAGGCGCCTCCACAGCGATGTATACATGCGGATACCGCATCCCAGCCGCCACCATTTTAACATCGACAACACACGGCGCCTCTGCTATTAAAGCCTCACGCGCCGCGCCCAATAAATCGTCTGAAATATAAACAAACTTCGCCAGCTCTAAGTTGCCCGAGGCGTATACAGCTCTTGCAATAATTCTATGTTTCCAGTATTGAGATCTAGCCCGAGGGCCGCGGCGACGTAGCCCATGGAGCTCATCTCAATCTCCTCGGCGTCTGAGATATAACCGCTTTCTACCCCGTTGCCCAAGGCCCTTTTAACCCTTGAGAGAAGGGCGTTGAAGACCAGCGGCGAGTTCCCTAACGGCTCGGTGACGTATACCAACTTGCCGAATTTTGACATCTGCCACTTGCCCATCTCTACGCCGAGCTCGCCCAGAATATCCCTAACCACGTGGTTGCCAGCGCCTAAAAACGCCAAGGCTATGATCACCGGCCCCTCAGCCCTTTTTAAAAGATCTCTCCAATTAGGCTCTGCATATTCATTATACCCCACTACGGCCTTTACGCCGAGGCGGCGGGATAATTCCGCCGCCCACTCCTCCATTAATTTATTGAAGTCGCCTCTGCGAGAGCCGTGATTAACTACTATAATCTCCATGGCCTCTTAATGGGAGATGTGAGATAAAGCCCAGCCGCGACGGTGCCCCAAAACAGAGCCCAAGAGGTCAGGGCCAGCCCTTGAAGCGCTCTGAGCTCGGGGAAGTAGGGGATGTATTTCTCAGGCAGTGTGAAACTGGGAAGCGCCGCAAAGCCCAAGACCGCCAGCGCCGCGCTGTGGATTACAAATCTCGAGCTCCTCCCCAGCGCCAGGAGATAAAGCCATATGAAATTATACAGGAGATAAACCCCGTGAACAACCTCTCTCCACCACACTGGCTCGACGTAAGAAACGCCGTGTGGAGTAGGTAGCCACTTCAAGCCCGGCAGTAGAGAGAACGCTGTAAAGGACAACGTTGCGCCGGTCAGAATGCCCAGCCTCTCAGATATATAAGCCAAGAGTACCCCCCAAAGGCCGCCGGAAATGCCTGCCGTTAAAACGGCGGCCCATTGCGCGTATTCCTCCTCCGGCTCCGTAGCCAGTTGTTCGTGCAAAGATTCCGCCAACGGCGCCGCAAAGTAGTATAAATACGCCATTTGAATTAAACCGGCCAGAAAGCCCGCGGCGAAGCCCCTCCTTAATGACATGGAATCCCCCAAAGGTGTCTCAGCTCGTGTACGGCGTTATAGATCGGCGTTGGCACCACCTTCTCGAGCAGACCGCCTAACGCCAAATTCCAGGCTGCTGGGTATAAAATAAGCGAAAGGGCCAGGCCAGCCGCGGCCGTCAACCCCAGCTCAAACCAACGGCTTGACGTCACTTTTGTTATGAGCTTTACCCTTTGCGAGACTTTGTTCAACTCCATAAATAGTGGAAAAAAATCTTATGATTTACGTTATTGGGGCCGGCCCCGGCGATCCCTCAATGATTCCTTTAAAGGCGTTGGAAATATTGAAAAAATGCCCTTTAGTAATGGGGTGGCGTAATGTAGTTGATAAACTGCGCGAATACATAAAGGGGGAGGTGGTGTATTTAACCTATACAAATCAAGAGGAGATTTTGCAAAAATACTTAAAGACAGAGGGGGATGTCTGCATAATAACCCACGGAGATCCTTGTGTTTCCGACTGGGAGTTCTTAGAGAGAATAAAAGCCTTTAAAGCCGACGTGGTTGTTATAAACGGCGTATCTTCACTAAACGTCGCGCTGGCCCGTCTGGGTCTTGACATGGCGCATATAGTCTTCGCAACGCTCCACGCAAGATCGCCGCAGGATTTAAGGCCCCTGGTAGCGATCTTACATCATAGAGTTCTGATAGCCTTCCCCTACCCGACGGCGGATGGCCCACAGCGTTTAGCGAGGGAGCTCATAGCGCTTGGGGCTACTGGCTGCAAGGCGACAGTGCTGGAGAACTTGACCCTCAAAGACGAGCGGATCTGGCAAGGCGGTCTGGAGGAGCTCTCCCGCGAGACGCGTCACTTCAGCGATCTATCTGTGGTGGCCGTGGATTGCCGTGGCAGTTCTTGAGCTACTCTGGCGCGGCGTCGCAATTATACACGCCTCGGCGGCCGGGAGGAGGCCTGCTGAAAAACTGGCAGAGGAGCTGGGGAAGGCCGGCGTTGTTGCACATATATTTCAATTCTCACAGCTGGACGCCATATGGGGGTGTTATGACGCGTATGTATTTATCATGGCTCTCGGCGGAGTGGTAAGGGGGATATGCAATAAAATTACCCATAAGGAGACTGATCCGCCGGTGCTTGTGGTGACGCACGACTTGAAATATATAATACCCATTTTGGGATTGCACCGAGGCGCCAATGAGCTGGCCGGAGAGCTGGCGGCGTTAATAAGAGCAAACGCCGTGGTGACGACAGTGGCTGAGAAAATGGGGCTTACCCCCGTGGAAGTTGTTACAAGGCTTCTCCTCTGCAAACTAGAACAGAGCGCCGTGTTAGAGGTATATAAAGCCCTAATAGAGGGCAAACGCGTCTGCGTAGAGGGCCTGCCCCCCGGCGTAGTGGGATATGCCGACAGCCCCCCGTGTGATATTGTTATTAAAAGAGGTTACTGTGAGGGCCGTTTTTGTTGCAGGCCGTTAAGGCTTTTCGTAGGCTTCGGCTCTAAAACTGGGGTATCTCCTCAGGAAATAGCCGAGGCCGTTAGGGCTTTATTAAATGTCATAAGGGCTGAGAGAGTGGAGGCAGTGGCGTCTATAAGGCCTGAGGTTTACCAAGTGGCAGAACTGCTGGGCGCCAGGCCGCTGTTGTTCAAGCCGGATGAGCTATCTGATGAGAAGTGTCTCTCTCCTCCAAATCAAATTGCGTTAAAAAGACTGGGTATTGGTAACGTGGCCGAGGCCGCGGCGCTGAAAGCGGCTGGGCCCGGGGGAGAGTTGTTAGTTAGGAAAAGGGCGTTTGGCGGCAAAATCACAGTCGCTATAGCGGCGGCTTCTCCTTATTCTGCCTTTTAGAGTCCTTTATGTAGCAGTTCCACTGCCACTACGGCGGCATTATTACGCCGCCTCCTCATCAAAACGCCTCCGGAGGCGCCTCATACGGCTCCTGACAGTAAAACTCTCTCTAAAGAGCACAAGGCCTCAATATGTTCTGCCTCTTTCTCAACGCTATTTTAGCCGAATAGGATTGTAAACACCCTTCACAACACCCCCTATATGTGTCAGGAGATTGTTCCTGTACTGCAGTAGAAACCCCGTCATTAAGGCTAGTGTGGAGTTTATAGCGCACAACAAGCGACGGAGGCGCTAGGCAGGGTTAAGAGTCAGCGGAGTACCCGCGTCTTTATGCCTTCTTTCTCGGCGGCATCTGCGAGGGCTTTGTCCGCTGTATATAACTCGTGGCATTTAACCCGCAGACAACTGGCTATTTGGAGGGCGTCTGCGATATAGAGCTTGTGGGTTAAGGCGATGTGTATAGAGGCCTTCATAACACTTAACCCAATGGGGACTATTACCAAAGAGCCCAGCCTGCTCAATACGGCGATTTCCCTCAGCATTAGTGAAACGGCGGTTCTGACGTCGCCGCTCAACTCCCCCCTCCTTGCTTTCTTATCCGCGGCAGTGGCGGCTTCGCCGATGTTAAACACTGAGGTCGAGACTGCCACTTCGCCCCGGTATGCCGCCTCAAATAGCCCGTCTACCACGTCGCTATCAGCCTCCTTGACATACCGCTTTATTAAGGCGCTTGTGTCTAGATATATCACAGACGGCTCTCCCGGGCCCTCCTCAGCTCTTTCACAAGCTCTGAAGCCGGCGGGCCCAACGCGGCGGGCCTATTGGCCTTTACTTCATCTGGCGTGTAGAACTGCCCCCCGCAGTCTAATTTCAGCTCACTGCACAGCTCAGCCGCAAGGCCCTCCCCGTCCATCAACGCGATATAGTCGTCAAAAAGCTCGCTTATTGACGTCTTCAAGCCGGCTCTGCTCAAGACGGCCCTCACTCTCCTCAACGTCTCCTCCCTCACAGAAAGCGTTAACTTCTTCACGTAAATCCAGAAGTAAGTATTTAATAAATTTTACGAAAAAGCACCATTGCGGGCGCGTCAAGGCGAGTTGAAAATGCAATTACTCCGAAGGATTCAGAGAGGGGCTGTGCATAGGCAACTGTTAAATATAAAACTAATTTATTGGCTATGGATAATACAATTATTAGAAGGGCCAGGGAGGGGAGAATCGACGATGAAATGCGTAAAATAGCTGAGGCGGAGGGAGTCTCTCCCGAGAAGCTGAGGGATAGAATTGCCAAGGGCCAGGTGGTGTACATCCGCAATGTGAAGTGGCCGAGCGAAAAGGTGGTGGCAATCGGCAAGGGGCTCTCCACGAAGATAAACGTCAATTTGGGTACCTCCACTGAGGTTGTGGATTTAGACTCGGAGCTGAAAAAAGTGGAGGTGGCTAATAAATGGGGAGATACCTTAATGGACTTAAGCGTTGGGGGCGATTTAGACGCCATTAGGCGCGCTGTTATATCCAAAAGCAAACTTCCCGTGGGCACTGTGCCGGTGTACCAGGCTTTTATAGAGGCTTTCAACAAGAGGAGCGGCGGCGCCTATTTCACAATAGACGACTTGTTTAACACAATAGAGAGGCAGTTGAAAGACGGCGTGGCCTTTATGACAATACACGCCGCTGTGACTAAAGAGGCGGCTATTAGGGTGTAAAAGAGTGATAGGGTAATACCCGTGGTGTCAAGGGGAGGAGACATGATTATTGGCTGGATGTTACACAACGACGCGGAAAACCCGTACCTCACCCACTGGGACTACCTCCTTGAGCTCTTCGCCCAATACGACGCCGTTATTTCTATAGGAGACGCCCTGCGCCCTGGGGCCGTAGCCGACGCACACGACGAGTTTCACGTGGGCGAGCTTGTGGAGGCGGCGCGGCTGGCCAAGAGGGCGATTAAAGCAGGTGTGCAAGTCATGATCGAAGGCCCCGGCCACGTCCCCCTCAACGACGTCATATGGACTATTAAGTTAGAGAAGAGGCTGACGGGCGGAGTTCCCTATTACGTCCTAGGCCCCCTCCCCACAGACGTGGCCGCCCCCTACGACCACATAGCCTCGGCGGTGGGCGCCGCCCTAGCCGCGGCGGCGGGGGCGGACTTGTTGTGTTACATAACGCCGGCGGAGCACCTATCTCTCCCAACGGTAGAGCAAGTGGAACAAGGCGCCATTGCCTATAGAATTGCCGCACATATAGGAGATGTGGTTAAGCTGGGGAGAAAGGCCAGGCGTTGGGACGACGAAGTCAGCTATTACAGAGGGAGGCTTATGTGGGACGAGATGATTAAAAGACTTGTCGACCCCGAACGCGCCTATAAGGTCTACACTCAATACGGCCCGCCAAAAGTAAATGGCTGTACAATGTGCGGCGGATACTGCCCCATGAATATGGTCATTCAGCAAGCGCGCAGGCTAAAATAGAGCTAACGGCGGAGGAAAGAAATATATACCTATGCGTCTTGTGGGGCATGTCGTCTGCTGTTAGAATTTACGTAGCTCTTGCATAAAAATCCTTACACCTGGTTTTTGAAAACCGCTTTGTTCCCCCGTGCCGTGGGGTTTGCGAGAAGCCAGAACACGGCGGCTGTGGCCGCCAAAGTGGCGGCACCGTATAGCCCTGTTATGCTCCACACTAAGTTGCCAAAGGTGTGTGAATAGAGGAGGAAGTAGGCTCCAGCCCAGCCGTTAACTGCGCCGTGGAGAAAGGCGGCTCCCCAAACGCCGTATTTCAAATATGCCCAAGTGTGGAGGAAAGACATAGGTAGTGTCAAAAGGACAAAGGCCCCGAGACACTCTAAACACCACGGCCGCCCGTAATTGTGACCAACGACGAGAATTGCCGGCGTGTGCCACACGCCCCACACGACGCCAACGACCGCGGAGGCCCAGATCCAGCCCATTCTCCTAGCCAGCTTTGGGAGGAGATAACCGCGCCAGCCGAACTCCTCGCCGAAGGTGACAATAAGGGCGTTTATGAAAGGGGCCGCCAGAGCTAGGGGGAGCGCGGCGTATACAACCCAGCCGGGGGCTTCCACTGGCACGAGAAAATACACGCGGATTGCCGTGGGAGTATAGGGATTGGGGCCCACGAAGAAAAACGACATTAGACACGACAACGCCACCCAAAACGCCGCCGGGACTGTAGCTTTGTAAAGTGTTTTTATATAGGAAGAGCGTCGTGTAGGGGAATAGTGTCGAGTGAGTTTGTCGGCGGTGTCGTGTCGTGGGGGGGGGGGGGGGGGGGGGGGGGGG
>CAMLLK010000006.1 GCA_946480885.1 uncultured Thermoproteales archaeon | reverse complement strand
ATTCCTCGCGACTATGTAATTGAAGGCATTAGATCAACGCCCTTTGTGGCTCTACTAGCCGAGTTTGAAGAACTCAAGCCTCCCGCCCGCCTTATACAATTTTTAAACTTCCTAGCCGAGATAGGCATATTACAGAAGAAAGGTGATAAGTATAAAGGCGGGAAGAGTCGTTTAGTAGAAGCCACGTCTCCAATTGCTCAAGCCGTCTCTGACATTTTTCAAAATGTTGTAATGCCCTATTTATCACTAGGGAGAAGAGCTGTAAGACTAAGTCCAGAGACTCAGAGGTCTTTGTATATATACACTACAATCTACCAAGCTCTACGAGTTGCCATCGTACAAGAGTTTCTAAACCCCGGGGGGTTGGCGGTAGTGGCGGGGTGGTTCCCCTGCGGCTTCTCCTCTGAGATTATGTCAATCGCAGGTAGAGATTTAGTTGTGGTGGAGGAGAGAGACGACTTAGTGGCGATAGAGGCGGACCGCCTGTCTCTCCTCCCACTGACCTCCGCTCCACTACAGAGCGAGTTAGCGCCGGCGAGTTTTTACGCATTTGAAATTTTAAACTTAGGCGAAGTTGAAACATTAGCTGAGAAATACGGTAAATTCAACACGGCGGTGGTCTGCGATAGACACGTTGATTTAAGTATTTTGAGAAAAATCGCCGGTGAAGTAATGTATATAGTAGTTAGAGACAGAGCGTTAGCCAACTTCAATAGGTTAGTATTAGAGAGTCTTGGACTCAGGCCGACGTCGGAAGAGAATATAAAGACGGTGGAGAAGTTTGATAGAGAAAAAATTGGCGACTTCGATATATATTTCTTAAGGTGAACAAGCGACTCCAGAGAGTATTGCCTCCACTGCCTCTACGAAGCCCAGTCCACTTGGGCTCTCTACCACAAGCCTAGCTGCTTTTTTAGCAGTAGCAGTGGCGTTCCCCACCGCGATGCCCCAGCCTACTTTAAGCATCTCAACATCTACGTCGCTGTCGCCAATAGTGGCGACTTGGTGGCAAACCACGCCGAGTTTTTCACAAAGCCACTGGACAGCCCTACCTTTGTCTACTCCCCGCGGTCTAATATGTATAGCGTAACCACTAGACTCCACTACGTATCCAGCCCCCAGTATGTTCTTTAAGACGTCCACAGCGTCTTTAGTAAGCGGCTTATATGCAAGGTCGTATTTACGACATCTATTCTGTGGACTAGGGGCCACTACTCCGGTGGATAGAACTAATTTATCTATCTGCGACATGTCGCCAGTACATAATTCATACACCTCACCGTCTAGGTAGACTATACATCCGCTTTCTGCTATAACGTCGTGGATGCCTAAATATCTAGCCACAGTCAAAGCGAAGTCTAATCCATTCGCAGTCGCTAACACAACGCGTATCCCCAAATCGCGTATTTTTCTTAAAGCGGCTAAGGCCTCAATAGAGAACTCGTAGGTGTTTCTACTAAGTGTTAAAGTCCCGTCTAGATCCACCACGAGGACTTTACACAACACGGCGTTGTATCACCTAATGTTTTATAAATAAATGCCTCTGGCACTACATCGACAAAAAATTTATAAATATGTGTATATTTTTCGCCCCGCCGTAGCTCAGCCCGGTTAGAGCGGCGGGCTGTTAACCACTTATGGAGAGACACCCGTAGGTCCCGGGTTCAAATCCCGGCGGCGGCGTTGTCTTCGACATCTGTAAACAGTAATTTGGCATATTCTGCCAAAGACTCTCTCAACCCCTTGTCCTCAAGCTGCAGCGCTGTGGCTAGTAACATTTGTGCAAGAATTGGCTTTCTCTCTCCGGGGTCTAGTGAATTTAATACACTAGCCGCGGCGGTTGAGACTAAAGACACGGCCTCGTCTACGTGAAGTTCTAGATTAGACAAAATCTCTAACACTTTCTCTTCAGTTTTGTAAAGAGTGTATATAGTGGTCAACATTAAAAAGTCGGCTTCTGAAATCCCCAATCTCTCTGCCCAGTTATGTATTTTTTCCGGATCCTCAGACATGTACTTAAGAAATACTTCAAGCTCACGACGTGGGATATTAAACATATTCTCAGCGTCTGCGATAAATTTCTCTCTCCAACTCATGGCATATACAAGATAGATATAAATAATGAACTATAGAAGTTTGTGTTTTCAAAATCAGGCGTGGGCTGGGTCTATGACGGATTTTTCGGCGTTGACGTATCTGAAGACGCCGAGGTCGATATAGTTCTCGTTACACACCACCACAGGCGCCACGTCGCCGGTGCGAGAAAAGCTAAGAAAGTGGTGATAAATCAAATCGAATATGGAATGGCCACTGACTACAATAGAGCTCTTAGGTATACTGAATTGATGTTGAAAAGAGCCGGTGCTCCTAAAGACGCGAAAGTTAACATATCCGTGGGGCCCTTCAGCGGAGTGGTGTATAGATTCACAGCCGGCTGGGTCGACTTGGGGGATTTGTCAGTGAGAGTAATTCCATGTGGGTCACATACATGGGGCCATACGTGCTACGGTTTGGAAAATGTAATATTCGTTGGGGACTTAGACAGTTGGATCGTTAGCGTCAATACTTTAATCAATGTCATGTCTTCTCTCAAAAGTCTTAAAAACTATATGGCTTATACAAGTAGAGGCGAGAGAATAGAACTAAGTGAATACATCTCTAAAGTTGAGTATAATTTTAAAAAACTATTAGCTGCATATATTGAATGCATAGGCGAGAAAACCCCCTACGAAATAGCGAGATGTGTAAGAGGAGACGGAGACGTCCTTAGACTATCTGAAGAAGGTATAGCATTTGTGAAATACCTAGCAGAAAACGGATATATAAAAATTGTGGCGTCTTCTCCCTACTTAGTCAAGCCCAGTAGATAAAGCGCTTTGTCTATTTCACATTTAAAAAAGTGGCTGGGATTAAGTACATCGTCGCTTGAGCCGAGGCCTTCTACATAGGGGCAGTTGGCAGTTAGTATATTAGCGACGTAAGTCTCTGCGTGGGGTAACACCACTGCATATAAGGCGTCACATTTTATATAGTCTATATGCCACCGCCGCCTCTTTGGGCGGTTGATATGGCGTAGAACTCTCTTTATACAACTACGTCCACAAGACCCAACGTAAATATAGACTCCTTCTGGAATAAAAAATTTAGAAGACAGCGTCTCTACTACGTGTTGAGGACATCTAAACACTACTAAGTAGGAGTTGGTGATGAGCCGATGGCTGTCGTTAGTCATGACGAAGAAATTCGGCGGGTGCTTAGTCTTCTCTTCACTCTTTCCACAATTTTAGACAACTCATCGCCGGCTCTCCCTTTGATAAATATATCTACTAAAGGCGTCAATGCGCTCTCTTGTATATTTATCTCTACTAAAACTGCTCCGTTCGACTTAGCTATTTGTGGAATCAACGCGGCGGGGTACACAACTCCAGAAGTTCCAATTATCAACACTAAGTCTGAAGATACGGCGAGTTCTACAGCTCTTCTCCATGCCTCCGCCGGGAGAGATTCGCCAAACCACACTACGTCTGGTCTCAACAACCCGCCGCATTTTTCACAGACGGGGGCGTCTACCTCGACGGGACTATTGAGTTGATACACAACGCCGCATTTAGTACACCTCGCCCTCCACAACGAACCATGTAACTCTATAACATTAACACTCCCAGCTCTTTGATGTAGTCCATCTACGTTTTGAGTCACCACGGCCTTCACTATTCCCATTCTCTCCAACTCAGCCACGGCGTAGTGGGCGGCGTTGGGCTTGGCGTTATAAACAATTTTTTGACGCCAACGGTACCAACTCCACACAAGTGTGGGATTGTTGAAGAACGCCTGTGGCGTGGCTAAATCTTCAGGTCTATAATTCTCCCATAGGCCTCCCGCCCCTCTAAAAGTAGGGACGCCGCTCTCAGCAGAAATACCGGCGCCGGTAAATACTATACAATGGCGCGAAGTTAATAATAAATCTTCCATATATAGTAATGCTTTAAAGAATTTTAAATGATGAGCCAGGCGAGTATGAAATGTGACGAGGCACGACCTCCTCTGAAGTGAGTTACTTTTTTATAGACAGCACCAATTAAACCCATGCAGAAATTTATCTTGGCGCTACTTCTCATAGTTGCCGCCGCTGCGGCCTTTGTACAGATCTACACAATTGAGATTAGGACTGCGGAGATCAACGCTTTAGCTGCAAGTCCAACCGGCGGCGCCGTGTTGCCGATTGAGATAAAACTTATTACTCCCGGCGACGGCAGAGTGTACGTCGCCGGCGTCCCCGAGGCCGGTCAAGGCTTCGGCCCCTCTGGACAAGTGGCGTTGTATGTGGCGTCTCGTCTATCGAATAAGACATATTCAAACTACACGGCACTACTTAGAGTAATAGCAAGCGATGCGCAAGTGGGGGGCCCCTCGGCCAGTGGATATATCACAGTTGCGCTATATGCATTGATGAACAACTTAGAGTTGAGAGATGACACAGCAATGACTGGGATAATTCTACCAGACGGCCTCATAGGACCAGTGGGGGGAGTACAGCAAAAAGTCACCGCGGCGGCTCGGAAGGGTATTAAAAATGTATTAGTACCACTTGGACAAGCGCCTACAGGCGTGTCAGGCGTCCGCGTGATTGAAATAACGAGTGTAGAAGACGCAATATACTACTTAACGGGTGTAAGGCCGCCAACACTGCAATATTCTAAAATTGACGACAGAGTATTTAAAGAAATTAGTCTTAATCTATTCACCGCTGTCTATAGTCTATACAATAGAACAGTAAGAACTGGATATGTAGACACGGCACAGATAGAGGAGTTAAAGAGAAAAGACGCTTACTACACAGCGGCGTCGTTAATATACCAAGGCCTTGTTAATTATTACACACAACAAGCTAGCGCAAGGAGGTCTCTACGCCAGTCTATGTATGAAGAAGCGTTGAAGATGGCTAAAGAAGCCGAGAGTCAATTAGAGAAAATTCCTCTTACTGTAAACAATATAGATTTAGTAGTGGCTAGTTACACAAGGATCTACCAAGTCTATCTACAGGCGAATTTAACTTCTCCAGAGGTAGGCACTATGTACGCCAGGGCTCTTACGCTAAGGCCTTGGGTAGATGAGGCAAAGAGAATGGCCTATGGCATGGCTGTGGACGAGTCTGGACTAGAGGAAGTGGCTAGGTTGTATTTAGACTACGCTAAGGCTATGTATGCATATCTCTCTACCACATATGGGATATCTCTCACTGACTACTCTAACGCCATTCAGATCGCAGAAGATCTATACAAGAAGGGGCGTTATATTGCTGCGATTGCGAATTCAATAGAGATTATTGCAACTACGGCGGCTGCATTAATGAGAGGCGCTGTTGATAGATACTTAGAGCCAGCGCGCGAGAGGGCTTTGAGAAATATGGCATACGCAGCTGCTTGTGGATATCCCAACACTTTGCCTTTGAGTTATTTACAATTTGGAGACTACTATAGTAGACAAAATCCAAACAACGCCCTTGTATATTACATCATGGCCTCTACGTACTCCACAGCTATGAGAGACCTAGCTTGTAGAGGGTCGGGTGTTGTCTATCCAGAATTTTTTGCAAGAGGTGAGGTTGATGTACAAAACGTTGCGATTGGGGAGGAAAAAACAAGTGATGAAAAAAGTGTGTGGTTACCTATCCTACTGTCTCTTTTAGCCGCCTTAGCTTTAATCTACGCCTCTAGACAGTAACTACGTATTTTTCCTGCCTCTTCTTTGTTGTTTTATTTTTACCACTTTTTGGGAGTAGGGCTAGTATAAAGAACGCCAGCGGCACTAAATACTCCCAGTATGGTGCGTATACAAAAATAGCGGCGACTACTCTCTCTGCTATATCTCCATTTATCAACACAGCTGGTATCGACAGAAGCACTAAGCCAGCCATAGCTACTCCCGTGAGGACTCTGTCTCTTACTCTTCTCAAAGCCAAGGCGGCGACGATAGCCAAGACGACTAATGCAATAAGGCCTACCATATGGGCGCCGACTTAATCGATTATATCTATATCATTTATAATAACGCCTGTGTTTAAATACATAAAAACAAGACTCCGCGGCGTCGTTGCTCTATGGAATTGTTTAAATACTTTTACAAAATATATGCCGTGTGGCTGCTACCTCTGTCTAGAGACGAATCTATTAACGCAATTAAAAGAGCGTATAGCATAGCACAGGAGTACGCCAAGAAGCTAGGTGGAAGAATTGAAACTATTCAGCCAAAGCATATATATAGAGACGACAAATTTGGCTACTATCTACAGTTAGGGAGAATTACAGTAAATCTACCGCCCGCCTCTGTTTTTATTATATGGGGTTTTTACAACTCTGACGAGTACTTTGATTTCGTGAGATTTATACACGACGGCCGCGTCTATGAGTGGTTTGTAGAGCCTATATCGTACTACCCAGAGAGAGTCGGAGTTTGGGTCGACGAGCCTTTAATCTTCAGAGAGACCTTGTACATAGATGTCCACATAACTACATCTGAAGAGCGAGACAGAGCCTACGGCTGGCCACTAGGCTATTACGTAGCGCCTCTACAGCCGCCTCAAGAGGTGAGACAGACGAAGAAGCCGAGGCGCGGCGTGGAGAAGAAGAGGTAAGGAAAAGGTCCTACTCGGCGTAAATAATTGAATCTTCTATAAGACCTAGGCGGCGTAGGTCCCCCCACCTCTTAAGACAAATTGTTTTTCAACCCCCTAGTTAAAACTTAACTTGTGAGTATATGCTTTTAAAACTTTGTAATAAAGTTAATCTACGTGATCCCAGCTGTGACTTACATCAGGGTGTCCACTGAGGGGCAGGACCCTGAGAATCAGAGGGAGTATTTAGAGAAGTGGGCAGCCGCCAGGGGCGTCTCTATTTTGAAACACTTTGTGGACCACGGCGTGTCTGGGGCGACGCCGCCTTGGGAGAGGCCTGCGTTTAAGAACTTGGTGGCTGAGGTTGAGGCCATGGACCCCAAGCCGAAGGTCCTACTTGTCTACGAAGTGTCTAGGCTTGTGAGGTCCTTCGCCGAGTTGTTCAAACTCCTGGAGGTGGTGGAGGACAGGCTGGGGCTGGCGGTGGTGTCTGCCAGTGAGAAAGAGGCGGCGCTGCAGAGCCTAGACGGTGTGTATAGACAATTCCTCAGGGCGGTGCTTGCCTTCGTGGCGGCGATGGAGCGGGAGTTTATTAGACAGAGGACTAAGACGGCGATGGAGAGGGCACGGGCGAGGGGCGCTATCTACAACGTAGCTGAGAGACGCGTCGACTTGTTACACACTGTGGCTGAGATGTATAAGACGGGGCACTCGCTTGGCGAGATCTCCCGCGCCCTGGGGCTGTCTATGTACGAAGTCAGGCGCCTCCTATCGCACGCAGGCATATACAGGCCCACACCCACAACATGCCCCAGGTGCTTCTCAAAGATGAAGCTAGTGGAGAGGAGTGTAAAAATTGTCGACGGCCGCTACGTAGTCACTGAGAGGCTCTACTGCCCAAACTGCGGCTTTGAAGAAAACAGAGCTTAACAATCAGCTCTTAAAGGATTCTTCACACATCTGCGAGGTGAAGCTACTTCATCAATTTTTTGATATTGACATATTTTAAAACTTTAACAAATCTTTTCAATATATTTACCGATGTCGAAACCTCTTCTCTTAAATTCTCTATAATCCTCATACCGGCTCCACGGGTATGAGATCCATACCCACTCCTCTATCTTCTCCACATAGTAATCAGGTAGATACATACTTGTAGTCTTTAGGTGTATTACGGCGGTTTTTATCTCGGCGGCGCCAATAATCTCTAATAGATTCTTCGTCACAGACAATGTGTGGCCTGTGTCTGCCACTTCGTCTACTACTAATACTCTCTTATCTTGCACGACCCCCGGCTCTATGCCGTGGTACAGCACTGGCCTCTCGGCTCTTCTCTGCGCTAAGCCCCAGTACTTCACCCCCACAGTGACGACATCGTCGACGCCTAATACGTCGCTTAGAACTCTAGCCGGCACTAACCCCCCTCGTGAAATTGCTATAACTACGTCGGGAGAGAAGCCCGAAGTTTGGACTTTTTTTGCAAGTTTTTCACTCAACTCAATTCCTTCTGCCCATGATATAAACCTCACTTTTACGCCGCCTATTTCTACTGTGTGCATATACACTTGGTGTATGAGGGTTTTAAAGAGTTTCAGCGCCCGCCACTGAAGGGCAGGCTTTCGCCATCGCTGCCGCGTGGGTTCAACTCGTCACTGATAGAATTCAATCTCACTTATTTAAATTTGTACATTAAATTTAAGGTGCCTAAAATAATTGTCGCAACGGGGGGCGTCATGTCTGGAGTTGGAAAGGGGGTTGTTGTGGCAAGTATAGGTAGAATTTTAAGGGCTAGGGGGTTTACAGTAAACGCAGTGAAGATAGATCCCTATATAAACGTAGACGCCGGCACTATGAACCCATACGCCCACGGCGAGGTCTATGTGACATATGATGGTGGCGAAACAGACTTAGACATTGGACACTATGAAAGATTTCTAGACGTGGAGCTATCCCGGCGGAATAACATCACGTCTGGCCAGATATATCTCACTGTCATTGAGAAAGAGAGGAGGGGGGACTACCTAGGCCAGACTGTACAGCTCATCCCCCACGTCACAGACGAGATAAAGAGGAGGATTGTAGAGGCCGCAGGTGGGCACGACGTCACGTTAGTAGAGATTGGAGGGACAGTTGGCGATTATGAACAACTTCCTTTTTTAGAAGCCGTGAGACAACTTAGACTAGAGCTTGGCGACGACGTGGTCTTTATCCACGTGGCGTGGGTTCCCTTGTTGAAGACCACAGGCGAGTTTAAGACAAAGCCGCTGCAGCACAGCGTCGCCGAGTTGAGAAGATACGGCATTCAGCCAGATGCCGTTGTTGTTAGATCTGAGAAGCCGATTGATGTCTCTTCCCGTAGGAAAATCGCGTTGTTTGCACATGTGTCACTTAATGCAATTTTCAACTCTTTTGACGTAGACACAATTTACAGAGTGCCTATGGAGTTAGAACGGCAGGGCATGGGCGACTTTTTGATAAGACGCCTAGGTCTCTCTGCGCACCCGCCTGACTATAGAGAGTGGGAGTCCTTTTTACAAAAACTGACGTCGCCGAGATTCAAAGTGTCGGTGGGGATGTGTGGAAAATATGTAGAGCTGAGAGACGCCTATCTCAGTATTGTAGAGGCTATTAGACACGCCGCCGCGGCCTTAGATATAAAACCAGAGTTTATTTGGATAAACTCTGTAGAGGTGGAAAAAGACCCCGATGTACTTAATAGACTAGAGGTAGACGCCGTAGTGGTCTTGCCAGGTTTTGGGAAGAGAGGGACTGAGGGCATGATTGAGTGTATTAGACATGCTAGGGTAGAGAAGATCCCATTTCTTGGCATCTGTTTTGGAATGCAACTTGCAGTTGTTGAGTTTTCTAGAAACGTAGTCGGCCTCAAAGAGGCGAACTCAACAGAGCTTGAGCCAGAGACCCCACACCCCGTAGTCCACCTGGCCCCGGAGCAGCGGGGAGTTGACGTAGTGGGTGGTAGTATGATCTTAGGCAATAGAGAGATAGAGATAGTGGAGTCTACACTGGCGCATTCTCTCTACGGAGTCTCGAAAATTGTAGAACGACATAGGCATAGATATGAAGTAAATTTAGAATATCTCCCCACGTTAACGGAGAGGGGTCTTGTGGTGTCGGGTTGGAGGAGAGATGTAAAAAGAGTTGAAATAGTGGAGCTGCCAGACCACCCGTTCTTCATAGCTACACAATTTCACCCAGAGTTTAGATCTAGACCCACAAAGCCCAGGCCACTATTTTTAGGATTGTTAAAAACGGCTTTGAGTATTAAGAACTAATTCTCCACATTTCAACTCTCTTGGCGTAGTTGTAGGCGTATGTAGAAGCGGTTAATACCACCAAGCCGCCGACCAAAGCCGCAATACCTGTGGCGAATATATCGCCAAAAAATACATAAATCGCAATTGGTATAGCTACTGCAGGCTCGAGAGCGACTAACATCAATACGTACCCTATGTATTGCATAGCTAATGGCGCCTTGGCCGGACCGCTTTCTAGATTACCTGCCTCGTACCTCATTTCTTTATATGGCGTCGGCCTCCTAGGCGCTAGCAACATCGCGATGTATATAACGTCTACTGTTAAGACAAATAGTAAGATGTATACCAAAGCCACTACTACGCTGTCCT
Source organism: uncultured Thermoproteales archaeon (assembly GCA_946480885.1). The sequence goes on along the minus strand of CAMLLK010000006.1, from coordinate 3,146 downwards.
CCATGAGAAAACATCTTAATTAATTTATAACAATTGCCATGATTGATTTAACTTTCGCAATTATTTCAGCAATTGCCTACGGCGTGGCTCCTATTTTTTACAAACCTGCTCTTCAATGCACGACGCAATTGAGAGCTATGTCGGTGTTTTCAACTTATTCAATACTACTCGGCTTGTTGCTGCCATGGAAGACTTTAGATATCGCTGGAGTACTTTACGCAATTGTCGCCGGCTCAATAGGAGGCGTATTTGGGTCGTGGTTGTATCTAACATCTATAAAAATAGGGGGGGCAGCCGTGGGGAATATAAGCAGCTCTATGTATATTGTACTACTGCCTCTACTCTCTGGGAAGTGGTGGCTGTGGCCGAGCGCCGGACTTGTACTACTGGGCATCGCCACAGCGGCTTTTCATAGAGATGGAGAGCTACGCGGCGCTCTATTTGGAGTCTCTGCGGCGGTGGTGTGGTCGTTTTCAATTATGCTATATGCACACGCCGTAGACAAGTTGGGGGTGGGAGGCGCCCTCTTTATTAGAGGAATAACTGTGTTTACACTATCTACACTATTGGGACTCCGGGGGAGAATTTGTAAATTAAGGAGGTTGATAGGCGGCGGCTTCCTCGACACATTTATAGGCTTCGGCAGCTATACTTATGCCATCTCGCAGGGGGACTATGTAAGAAGCACTATTGTAGTATCTACATATCCACTACTGACTTCTATTTTAGAAAAACCTTTGAGATTTAGAAAAGTGCTAGGCGCCGCCATCGCCTTCCTCGGCGTTTTGTATATATTTATAGTATAGGTAATTTACAAAGCGTGAAAATTATTGTGACGAACGACGACGGTCCACACACGCCGTTACTAAAACCATTGTTAGAGGCGCTTAGCTCTCAAGGACATGACTTAATAGTTGTAGTCCCTGAAAGGCCTAGATCCGCCGCGGGCCTGGCGAGGACATACCACAAGCCTTTGAGAATTAAAAAACTAGGGGATATATACGTCATAAACGGCTACCCCGCCGACGCGGTATTTCTAGCTTTAAAATTAATAGCGCCGGACGCAGAATTAGTATTCTCTGGCGTCAACGTGGGGGAGAACATCGGAGTAGAGGCCACGTATGGCAGCGGCACAGTGGGGGCCGCTATACAAGGGGGCGTGATGGGGGTAAGGTCTATAGCCATGTCTATGGAGTTGGGCGGTGATTTAGACGTAGTGAAAAAAGTGGCGGCGGCTGCAGTAGACGTAGTAAACCACGGCTTAGGCGAGGCGTTTACAATAAGTATAAACATCCCAAGAGAGTGGAGAGGCGTAGTATATTGTGCAAAAAGGCTGGCTAAGTCAGTATATAGAGAAGAGTTGTACGAGGGGCGAGACCCAAGAGACGATAAATTCTACTGGCGGTGGGGCCCGAGGAGAGAAGTCTTTGAGCCAGATACAGACGCCTACTATTTCTATATACAACGTGGAGTCACTGTAGTGGGCATATCTGACAGAGGACTAGCTGACGTCGGCGCCTACGGCAGAGCGTTGGCAGAGCGCCTCGGGGTAAAACAAATAAATTGTTAACTCCACAGCTCTATGGACGTTGTAAAGACAATGAGGTATAAATTTGTCAGATACTGTGTCAATAAAGCCTATGCAGAGATGAATTTACAAGGAGTGCCGGCTGAGGTCATAAACTTGTTCGACGACGTTGTGTCACAGATTAGAGAATTAGAGAAATATTTCACTTCTATTGAATCTATAATTAAAACGCTTAGAGTAGATATTCCAGATAAATTAAAAATTTTAAAAGAGAGAGATCCTAATTTAGCTAAAGAATTTATTGAAAAGGTAGTAAATAAATGTTTAGAACTTGACGAAGTTGTTAACTCAAATATTAGCCAATATATATATGAGTTAAGTAGTTTTTAAAAGAGGAATATTAAGTGAGGTTTATAATTTACGCCCCCCCGGGCGTCGGCAAGTCAAAATTACTAGCTAAACTAGCCGCTAGTCTCACACCCTCTATAATATTTGTAAAAAGTCATTTAGAGGCTTTACAGACTGCGAGATATGTAGAAATATTTGGAGGGAGAGCTGGCTTACTCTTCGGCCGTAAGTCTCTATGTCCTCTAGGCGCAGAGGACAAAGCACAGTGTCTTAGACTACGTGAGTCGGGAGAGTGCAAAGCTAGGTCTAAAAGGGCACCCCGCCGTATTTACGACATTGTCGAATTATATAAGGCAGGTGTCTGTCCCTACGAGGCATTCCACGTCGTTGGTAGAAATGCAGACGTCTTTATAATGCCTCTGGCTTATATTTCCAAAGTGTCTAATGTCGCAGCCGTGTCGGACTTATTTGAAGAAATTGAATTCGTAGCTCTCGACGAAGTACACAACTTATTGACAATGGTCGACGTAGAAGACTACGAACAGTATTCAAAGAAGTATTGTATATCAGACCACAGTACGATACTATGCCTGGCGCTGCCCCTCGTAGGCGAGATTACGAAAAAGACTCCCCGCGTGGCGGCTGCAAGCGCCTCAGTTACTCCCTACTTTGCAGACATCTTTAAGTATTTTCTCAACGCTAAGTATGTAAAAATTGACGAATTGCCAGGTCTTGAAAATTTAGTTGTGGAATACCTCCCACTAAGAGTTAGGTATAAAACTAGGCAGAGTAGAAAATTTATAGAAAAAATTTCTCAGCTTATAGAAGAAATTTTTCAACAATATGGAAGAATAATACTATTTCTTCCAAATAAAAAACTTGTTCCACTCTATTTAAAATCTCTAAGGACTATCCCCACTTCAGAGAAACCGCTAGGCGACATAGACCACGTGGTAGTTACATACTACGGAAGTCCCATCTCAGAAGGAGTGAATATCGACGTGAAGGCAGGTATCTTACTTGGCTTCCCCATCCCCGATGTGAAGAGTAGAGAGCTTTGGCTTACTGTAAAAGTCCTAGACCGCCTAGGCTTCAGCGGGTATAAATACGGAATTCTCTTTACTGCAATAAATCATGTAATACAAGCCGCAGGTAGAGTAGTTAGAAATTTAACAAATGAGAAGAAATATATAATACTGATAGATGATAGATTTTATAAATATAAATATCTCCTACCAAATTATTTAAATTAATTATGTTATTTAAAAAG
>CAMLLK010000005.1 GCA_946480885.1 uncultured Thermoproteales archaeon | reverse complement strand
GCCGCCGGCCCCCGTGATTAATATAGTTCTGCCCCCCAGCGGGGCTAATTTCCTTAACCCCCTCACTAATGTAGATAAGACACAGCCGGCGAAGGCCGCGGCTTCGAATGAGACGCCAGGCGGAATTTTAACTAGAGATTTATAGTCTACTGATATATATTCAGCAAACGCGCCAGAGATATCTTCTCCATATATTTTTCTACTTCTACAGAGGTACTCACGGCCACTTCTACAATAGCTACATTCTCCACAATATTCATACATCATGCCGGCCACGGCGTCGCCTTTTTTCAAATCCACTACGTCGCCTCCCACCTCCTCCACTACTCCTGCGAATTCATGCCCAGGCACAATGGGTAGTTTAACTCGTTGGAAGCCTCGCCAGGCAAGGAAATCTCTATAACAGACGCCGGCGGCCACTACTCTCACCACCGCCCTCCCCGGAGTCGGCCTCGGCGGCTCTATCTCAACGAGCGTGGGGGGGCGGCTGAAGTCTTGGAGTAGATACGCTTTCATTAATCTTCTGCCTCTATCGCCTTTACTCCTATGCCGAGGAGTCTTCTAAAGACTCTGTCTAACAATCTTACGTATGCCCCTCTGTGGCCTATGAAGGCGCCGAATTCGTTCTTTTTCACTTGTATTAAGAGCTCTGGGCCGGCGAAGTCTGCGTCTACAATATGTTTAGAGATCCACCCCACTGGGTGTATTGCCCGGGCCCATTGTTTAAAATCTAGTGACATTTCTAAAAGCCTCAGTCTCGCCCCCACTTCGTTTTCAATAGTTTTTATCCTCTCCCCGCCGCGCCCCACGACTCTGCCCAACTGCCCCTCTTTGACTATTAACAAAGCGTCGGGCACGCCCTCTGTCTTTATCCCCAGTGAGTCTTTGTCTGATCTAAACTCTACTGCTGTGACTATGTCTGCGTCTGGGGCGAATATCCTAGCGGTTTCGTAGATATATTTCTCACTCTCTGAGAGCTGTCTCTTCCTCATTCTCAACTCTAAGGCGAGTCTAATCCCCCTCCTCGCCCCCGGCCTCACTATATCCTTTACGCCTAGGTCTACCACCTCCGCCTTCTCTTCCCCTAGCAGCGCCTCTCTTAACAACGTCGCCCCGTCTTTCTCTAGGTCCGGCTGGCGTTGGAAAATTGGGTCTCCGGCCACAATTAGTCTACTGCCTCTCCCCAATCTAATTAATATCTCCGCAGCGCTTTCCGGTTTTACATTCTGAGCGTCGTCGAGAAAAATAACACTGTTGTCAAAAGTCCTCCCTCTTAGGTATGAGACGTCTGTTACTACGACTTTCTCTTCTCTTAACAACTTCTCTATGTAGCTCCTCTCTGCGTAGGGCCCAAGTATGTCTTCTAAATAAGCCGAAGCTATTTTGTAGTACATCTCTCCGAGTCTCTCCGGCGTCAAGACTTCGCCAGTGGCTACGTCTACGATAGGCCTCGCTATTATAAATCTCTTCGCCTTGCCGCTCTCAACTGCCCAAATGCCGTAGGCTATACTCAAAAGCGACTTGCCAGTGCCAGTTGGGCCAAAGAGCCCAATTAATTCATTGTCTACTTCTTTTAACACATTGACAGCTCTCTCCTGCCCCACAGTCATTGGCTTAATTTTGTCAAACATAGCACAAAATGGGGGAGTGCTTATAAACATTGATTTTACTTTTTAAACATGAAGCCAGTGGTGGCAGTGGCCGCCGCCGCTGTGAAAGACGGCAATATTTTACTAATAAAGAGGAAATACCCGCCTAGTAAAGGCAAGTGGTCGCTGGTTGGGGGCCACGTAGAGCTGGGGGAAAGATTGGAAGATGCAGTCTTGAGAGAGTTGAAGGAGGAGACCGGAGTGGAGGGGGTGGTGAAGAAATTTCTCGCGCCGGTGGAGTATATTGAACTAAACGGCAGCGATGTCGTACACCACTACGTAATTTTAGTCTACCTTGTAGAAATTATAGGCGGCACCCCCGCGGCGTCAGACGACGCAGAAGAGGCGGCGTTGGTGCCTATTGAAAAGGCTTTGGAGATGGATATTACAAAAACAACTAGAGAGGTCTTAACTAGACTATTGGCGGAGTTTCAAAATTCTTAAGTAAGCCTCCTCCACCGCCTCCCCTATTATAGACTCGGCTTGCGCCAATTTAACCAAGGCCTTTATCGTAGTGCCCCCCGGCGTGGCGACGTATTGAGGAAGTTTTTCAATAGTAAACCTGTCGTCTAGACTAGGCAGACTGGCGAATAGAGAGAGTACTAACTCTCTCGCCAAGTCCCAAGGCACTCCTATATTGACTCCGGCTTTTATCAAAGCCATGGCTATTTCTGAGACAATGGCGGGGCCGGAGCCTAGGAGTACAGTTAGTGGGTCTATCAACCTCTCCTCTACCCAAAAAGTAGGGGCTAGGTACGACAACACTTTGTCTACTAACTCGTCGTGGGGCCCCGCCACCGCTATGGCAGTCAGCCCGACGTTAGTCATCGCACGGTAGGGCTTTGCAGATAGTCTACTCAACTTGTCTAAAGTTGCGCCCGCTACGAAAGAGACTAGAGGCTTCTCTGTGTAGAAATTCAACTCAGCCAAATTGGCGGGTTTCACTGTGAGAATTAATAAATGGCTCTTCTCCACAACCACCTCGTTGTTTAAATACACTTCGAGGCCGAGGGCGGAGAGCCTCTCTTTAGACCGTTGTGACTTTACTGACGCCACTACTTTAATACTATTGCCGTGTAGTCTCAAAGCTATTTGACTCCCCAGTTTACCAGCTCCCACAACTCCTACAGTCAACTGGGGGACGCATAGAGAGTGAAAAATATTAACTTAAAAATATACATGTCTAATGTACTTCGCCGTGATTGGAAAAGCCGTGAGAGAGAGATCGGCCAGCCCCGCTATGCACAAAGCCTCTTTTAAAAAATTGGGGATAGACGCCGAGTATTGGGCAATAGACGTGCCGAGAGAAGAACTTAGTTGTTTTATACAAATAGCTAGACTCAACTTAAGGGGGTTTAACATAACAATTCCCCATAAAGAAGAAATAGTTAAACACCTCGACGTCTTGTCTACAGAGGCGAGAGCGATAGGGGCAGTGAACACAGTCTCGAACATAAACAACGTCTTAATGGGGTACAACACAGACGCCTCCGCCGTGTATAACCTCGCGGGGAGGTACATAAGGGGGGCAGACGTATTAATAATCGGCGCGGGGGGCGCGGCGCGGGCAGCTCTATTCGCCTCTATTAAAGCAGAGGCGTCTAAAGTGTACATAATGAATAGGACTTATGAAAAGGCAAAGGCCTTGGCACAAGAGTTTATAAATAAATTTAGAGTAGAAATAGCCCCAGTGCCTTGGTTAAATACAACAAGGGCTAAAGTTGTGATAAACGCAACTCCAATACACAACCAAGTACTGGCAGATTTGTCAGAAGCCGACGTGTACATAGAATTTGTCTACACCCCCACGCCGTTTACAAAAATGGTAGAAGAAGCCAATCGACGCGGCGTCAGAGTAGTAGACGGAGTAGAGTTGTTAGTTGAACAAGGCGCAGAGGCCGAGAGAATATGGCTGGGGGTAGAGCCAGACAAGTCAGTTATGAAAGAGGCTGTGCTGAAATTCTTAAGGCTATGAACACCTTTGGTAGAGAGTTTAGAATTACAACCTTCGGCGAGTCGCACGGAAAGGCGATAGGCGTTGTGATAGACGGCGTCCCCGCCGGCCTCCCACTGTCAGAAGTAGACATAAGGAGAGAGCTAGACAGAAGATTATTCTGCCACATACCCGTACTAAACCCCCGCTGCGAGCCAGAAGATTTTGAAATACTCTCAGGCGTCAAAGACGGCTACACACAAGGCACCCCCATTACAATAGTCATATGGAATAAAAAAGCCATATCGAACTACTACGACGAGTTGTGGATGAAGCCCAGGCCGGGGCACGCAGACTTGGCGTATTATATAAAATACGGTCGCCACTACGACCACAGAGGGGGCGGCAGAGCCTCTGGGAGGACCACAGCGGCTATCGTGGCGGCTGGGGCCGTGGCCAAGAGACTAATTGAGACGCTGGGGGTAGAGGTGGCGGGCCACATCATAGAACTAGGCGGAGTGGAGATAGACACGCCCTACAGTTTTGAAGATATAAAAAAGAGTTGGGAGAGACCGCTGCCTGTGGTGGACCAATCCGCCTTGGGGAAAATACTGGAAAAAATTAGAGAGGCTGTGTTAGAAGGCGACAGTATAGGAGGCGGCGTAGAGGTGTATATAGTAGGCGTCCCCCCAGGCCTTGGCGAGCCTCACTTCGGCAAAATAAAAGCTGACTTAGCGGCGGCGGCTTTGTCTATTCCAAGCGCAGTGGCCTTCGACTGGGGGTGGGGGAGGAGACTCGCCAAGCTAAAAGGAAGCGAGGCCAACGACCAGATAGTACTAAGAGACGGCAGGCCGCGTCTAGAGACTAATAAAATAGGCGGCTCTCTAGGAGGTATCACATTAGGAGAGCCTATCTACTTCCGCGTCTGGTTTAAACCAACTCCCTCAGTCAGAAAGCCACAGAAGACAGTAGACCTATCTACTCTAGAAGAGACTACTATACAATTCAAAGGCCGCTACGACGTCACCACAGTCCCCAAGGCCTTAGTGGCGCTGGAGGCCATGGCGGCAGTAGTCATAGCAGACCACGCATTGAGGTCAGGTCTAGTAAGAAGAGACAAACCCCTCAACGAGAGAAATAATCCGCAATAATTTTCAAAAGAGGCACGTTATAGACCAAATCTCTAAGAGCAACTACGCCATAGAGTTTGCCCTCCTTTGTGACTATAACTCTCCTCACATTATTCTCTCTCATAGCTAACAGAGCCTCGGCAACGTGGACATCTACGTCAACAGTAATCAAAATTTTATTCATCACCTCAGACACAGGAGTCTGCAAATCCACCCCCATTAGAATAGCCTTCAACACATCGCGCTCCCCCACAATCCCCACAGGCCTAGAAGGGTCAGAGGGGTCAACCACCACCACCGAGCCAACCCCCCTGCTCAACATAAGCTCAACAGCCTCTCGTAGAGAGGCGCCGGGAGTACAAGTCACAACATTAGTCTTCGCCACAGAGGCAACTTTCACATTACAGATAAAAAACCACTTTTAAAAAACTTATTCACAACACTCATAGACAACTCTACATACCTCTAAACAAATCAATCCGACACTTCTCACACCATCCAGTACCAAACATAGAAAAACACCAACACATATATAACAAAACCCACTACAACACAACGTTGTATATACACAGACAAAAATAATTGGAGAGAAATGTAAAATCTAGTTATCATAAAACCCCCACGCCGCTGCCACGTCCGTATGTCTTTGAAATCTAAGCCTCAACCTTGCTGTTAAACTTCTCGCTGTCAATAGTGAGGTGCGCCGCAGAGCTCCCCGCGCTTATACGCCTCCGCGCCCTTGGCGGCCGGGAGCGGCCTACCGTATTGTTGTAAACCCCAAGAGGGGCTTAAAAAACGCCGGACACCACATCCTTCCCGGAACCCGTAGATCACGACGTCGCATTACCCGACGCAACGGCTTTTCCTAACGCGGAGCCCAGCCCCCAAGTATCACTCCGGCCTCGCGCGGCCGCAGATCCTCCTCTTGTATTTGAGGGCTAGGTACTCGTCTAAGTCGCAGAGGTCCTCGCAGCCGAACCACTGAGCCTCCCTCGTCCCGTAGAGGGGGCCCCAGAGCCCGTCCTCACACGCGGCGGGCCTAACCACGAACTCCCACTTGACGCTCCTAACAGGCCACTTTAACACCAGCTCCGGGTCTACGGGAGGCGTGTAGTAGTCCCACCGCCTAGCCCCGACCCTCCTAGCTACCTCTCCCACTTTCTCCAACTGCTCCCTAACCCACTTGACGGGGATTACCGGGTAGTACGGCATGTACGGAGGGCCTCTTACGTCAAGCACCGAGCCGCGGTACGGCCATTTGGCCACGACTTTATCCCCCTCTCTCTTTGCGATGTAAAGGCCGTCCTCTCCCATCAGAACCCACTCCCCCGTGTCTAAAGTGCCGAGGACGAAGTCCCATGCGATGTATTCGTCCCCGCCCCTCCCCACAAGCCTCAAATAGTCGTTGTCGCGTTCTACAATGCGGAACTCCTCGCCCGTCAGTTTGCCGGAGCCGGGGAACTCGTGGGGGGGAAGGTAGGGTATTGCCTCCAGGTCTCTAAAGGCGTGTCTCCCCACTTTGTAAATCGCCGTGAGGAGAAAAGCCGGGTCAACTCTCGGGGGTAACGGCGGCAACTCCTCGAGCGTCGTGAGGACTACCACGCCGCCTCCGCAAGCAACAAGCCTAGACCCGCCCGGCCCAGGCAGAGGCGGGTAGGGCGCGTCAGCCGGCCGCTTGTACGCCTCGCACTCCAGCTCCACGTCGGCGTTGACGGCGAAGGCCCCACCCCAGGCAACGCCCAGCACGTACCTCCCCACCCTCCGGTAGGCCAAGACGGGAGAGGCGACGCAATGCCGGCGACTTGCTAGATCCTCCACAACTCCGCCCGGGCCGCTACTTAAAAACATTTAGGAGAGTTGCGGGGGCGCCTTAGCCCCCGCCCAGCATGTCTATAAACAGCCCCAGCTCCCCGCGGTAGGGCGAGGCCAAACTGGAAAGCCTATCTCTTAGCAGATCTCCAAAAACGCCGATGTTATCGCCGGCCCTCAAGTCGAGGGCGTCCCTAACCACGTAGTGGATCTTCTTCAGCCATTCCATATTGACGAGTTGCTTAGCGGTAGCGTCAAAAATTCCAACCGCGACCCGGCCGTTCGCCTCGTCGAAGAGAACATATACGTACTTAAACTTCGCCGCGTCGACCCCGGGCGGAACCACCAAGCTATCCACAGAGATAGGGGTAATCCAAGAACTGCCCACAACATACGTCTGGCCCCTAGCCAAGGAGCCAGCGCCGCTGAAGACGTACGTGGCCAAAGCCACGTACTCCCCCGAAGCCCCTCTTCCCACCTCTTCATCCCAGTTCCTTAACGCTTGGAGAACCCCGCTAATTTCGCTTAACAACTCATTCCACTTGTTGTAGTAGCTCGGCTTCACCTCGCCGAGAATTATAGTCTCAGCATCTTACACGCCGAGGATATCGGCACTTCTCGGAGCTCCTGCCTGGCTTATAAAAAGCGCGTTTTCAGCCCCAAGACTCTCCCCCAACGCTTTAGCCAACTTTACATTCTCCCCCGATGGTTTAGCTATGGCCACCTCAGTGGCGATGCGCCCCATTTCGGCCCTCCCCGCCGCGTATAGAAGGGAGGCCGCCACGTCCTTCACAACATCGTGTAGTCTTACTCCCCACTTCTCCACAACCCCCAAGCCATACAGACGGATCAAATACACCTCGCCCCCCTCTACACTACGCCTTAAAACCTCCGAGTTCTTCCCAAAAATAGCAGAGAAGAGCAGAGCCCTGCCCATGTCGTTGTACACGCCTAGCAGAGGCTTGTCGCCGCTGAAAATACCAAACATCTTGTCCTTGTTTTCGAATACGTATACCCTAACGTCGTACCTTCCCACCGATATGACATCTATCAAACTCACCTTTTTCGGAGACAGACGTAGGCCATATGCATCTATTTGCAACTGATAAAACCTAGGCTCACCTGCTTGGTTGAACCCGAAGCGCCTGTGATCCATGGCGATGTACGGCGCCTTGCCGTACTTCCTGAGAATTATCGGGAACTTATAAGACGGGATAATAGGCCCATGGCTGGCCGGAAACGCCGAGAGCGCCGCCAGCTGTCTGTACCCCAGCCAGTGTTTGTTGTTTACAAGCTTGGACAAGTCGACAAAAGTAGAGACTATGCCGGCCCACTTGGCGATTTCAACCTCTTGGGCGTAAGTGGAAAAGGCCTCGAGGGCCCCGTCGATAAAGCAGTGGGAGTAATTCCCGTATTTAGAAGCCTCGGCGTAGAGATCGTCGGCGAATTGTTGCGCCGCGTCGAAAGGCTCGCCGAGGAAAAGCATGACGCCGGAGCCAGAGGCCAGGAGGGAGGCCATGAGGCGAGAGCGCTGGAGCACCGGCCCGCCCGCCATAAGGGCCGCGTCTGCGATCTCCCGCCAGGGGATTTGCCCCGAGGCCGCCTCCTGGTAGGCGTCCCAGCCCAGGAGCACGCCGTTGGCGAGGAGGTCTAGGTAGAGGACGGCCTTAATGGGGCGGGAGAGCTTCCTCCAAATCTCAAGCGCCTTCTCAGAGGCCTTGGCCGCCCCGCCGGCGGCCTTCGCCAACTCCCCCACGCCAGTTGTCATCAGCACAAAGCCCGCGGCCGCGTCGAGCTCTGCGACAACGCCCTGGAGGCCCAGCCTCTCCGCGGCCCAGCTCCTCCCAGCCCCCCGCGCCTCGGCGCATTTATCCCCAGTCACGCCGCCCCAGAACTGCTCCAGCCTACCCCAAAGCCAGTTGAGGAAAGAGCCGTTCTGCGTCACAAGCCGGCCCTCTGTGTAAAAAACGTAATTGCTCCAGCTGTAACTACCCGCCGCCCGAATCCGGTAGGAAAAGACGTAAGAGCCCCCCTCTCTGGCAACGCCGTAGAGGTACAGCTCGTAGACAGAGCGCGGCGGGAGCGTGACGTTTGTTAAAGACAGCCTCGACCCGTGGGCAACGCCGGAGCTCCCCGTTTTGTTAGAAAGGCGTAGCTCCACGGCCCACGTGACTGAGACGTTGCTCGGGTTGACGAGGAGGAGCCGGCCCGCGTTAGGCCACTGGACTTCAAGAGCCAGGGGCACTACGTAAGTGAGGTCGGGCTGGAGGTAAAACACGGCGGAGCCGTACTTCCTCTCCACTGCAGTCACGTTGTAGCCCAGCGGACGCGTGAGGAGGGAGGCCTCCGTCGCGTTGAGCCCGGCCGCGGCGGCAAAGGCCAGGGCCTCTTGGAGGTCGGGCGGGCCGCAAGACCCCTCGTCGATGTCTTGAGAAACGGCCGCCCCCGGCCTAGACGGCCAGTCAAAGGCATACGTAATGCGCTGACCCCTCAAAACGCCCGCCCGCCAGAGGGCGCAGGCAACCCGCTGAGGAGAGACGTCCGCCAAGACAAGCGGCCCATCCGCCTCCACCCTAACAGTCTGCGCCGCCCACGCGTCGACAAAAACGATGTAGTAGACGCCGGGCGACGCAGTGCCGGAGACGACGCACTGTTGCCCCCCGCCGGTGGAGCACTCAAAAGCCGCAAAGCCCTTGTCAGATACGACATACGCCAAAGCCCGCGGAAGCTGATACGACCACCAGCCTTGAATTGTAACCGCCGTGTGCTTCTTAAACTCCACGGCCAACACGAAGAACCCCCATCGCCGAGGGGTCACCCCGAGTGTCAAAGACGGCGTAGTTAGGCCCCACCTCGAGAAACTTCCCCTCGGGGTTTGGATACGGGCAAGACCCCACGTCGCAGTGGACGAACTCCCCCCAGAAGACGTTATACGCCAAGGCCGACAAGGCCAGGAGGAGAACCCCGAGAATACCCGAAAACCGTAACTCGCATAATTGCTGAAAACAGTTAAAACGAAAAACTCGACGAGAAGTTGAACAAAAGCAGACGACGTGGAGTCGGAGAGGATGCCGCAATCAACGCCGAGAGGCACGGCAGAATAGCCCCCGCGCCGCCGGTCTTGGTGACAAGAAGCCCCCAGCCGCCAGGCGGTCCCCGCCTCATTGCGAGCAACCCCTCAGCGACCGCTCGACGAAGATCTCCGCCCCCTCCCCGTACACCGCAAGCACGCGCCTCCGCCCCGCCCTCCCCACCGCACCGCCCCTCCCCGGACTTAAGCCCCGCCGCGCGGCCCGTGTATGAGCAGAGGCGACCCGCCGAACCAGCGGCTGTAAGGCCTCTCCATCACCACTCCCAGCACATGAAGCACGTGGCGGGGGTCGTGAGGCCTAGCGGGTCGCCGGCGGCTACCTTAAGGACGTGGGGGCAAGGGTCAGCGAGGGGCCAGTGGAGGATCGCCTCGTCCGGGACGTCCACCTCCACGAGCTCGGGGATGACGAAAGGTCTCGCGCAGCGCCAAGAGGACGGGACGAAGAGGTCTACGCCCTCCACCCCCGCCTCCCTGAGCGCCCTCCTCACGTAGTCCAACACGGCGCCGGCCACCCTCAGCCCCTCCTCGTTACACGCCACCAGCCTAGGCGCGCCGCAGGGAGAGGCGACGTCTTGCTCAGAGCCTCCGTAAGGCGCCAGCACCTTCACGAAGCCGACCTCCCCGAAGTCCTCCAGCGGGTTCTTGGCAGTGGCCACGAACTCCGCCTCGTAGAGGCCGTCGTCGCCCAAGATCACCCACCTGCCGCCCTCAAGCACGCCGGCCACCCGGTGCCACGCGAGCCACCTGCCCACTCTGAGATACCTACCCCTCTCCTTCACCACCGGCAACTCCGCCCCGGCCAGCTCCCCGCCCCCAGCCCCGTGCACCCTCAGCCCAGCTAGCTTCTCAACCTCTAGCTCAACCCCAAGCCGCTCCGCCGTGAAGCCCTCAGACACCGCCGCCCCCCCAAGCCCCACGTAGCAAACCCCCAAAGGCCCCTCGTAGGCGAAGACCCCCCAAAGCCACCACCACCGCGAAAACCCGCCCCCCGCCGGCATCGGAGGCACATAAGCCGCCCTAAACCCCCGCAAGTCGCCGTCCCAATACGTGTCGTCCTTCTCGCCGCGGGGGATCACCCTAAGCCTAAAATTCTGCCGCCACCACTCCAGAGAGCCTTCCCAGTAGAAGGAGTCCTTATAGAAACTGAGGTAGCAACGGTACACCAGATCCCCCCGCGGGAGTCTCCCCACCACGTAGCTCCAGCCGGCCATACCAACTCCGCCAGCCGAAAATATAAACTTGTCGGCCCGCGGCAGACCGGCGATGGGCCGCTCCGGCGGCTACAGCCGCCGCGTTTGCCCGGCTAAAAGCCAGCTCCACGTCCCCTGTCCTGACCAGACTGACAGGCATCAAGATTTTACGCGTCTTGACCGACGGAAGATCAGACCGGGGTGTCAGTAAAGGACGCCCCTCCGAGTTTCCCTGACTCAGGACGGCGTCTAACCAGCCGGCCGAGGCCGGCAGTGATTGCCGCCAGCCCCTAGTCCCAGGTGAAGAGGTCCACGTCGCCTAGCCTCAGCAGAGGGCCGCAGGTGTCTGTAAGCGGCCAGTCGACGACTTCCCTGCCAAGCGCTACCGGGGTGTTCGTAACCAGAGTCACGTGGGCCCCCTCTGCCTCGCACCTGTGGCCGAGGGGCTCTAGGAGGTGTCTAGTATCCTCGTTGCAAGCCACCAGCTTAGGAGCGCCGCAGGGGGAGGCCACCTCGTCCACGTCGCCGTTGTACGGGCCCAGCACCTTCACGAAGCCAACCTCGCCGAACTCCCCCAGCGGGTTATTCACAGTTGGCTGAAAAACCGCCTCGTAGAGGCCGTCGTCGCCAATTAAAACCCAGCGGCCGTCGTCCAAAACGCCGAGGACTCTATGCCAAGCTATCCAGTTGCCAACCCGGAGGTATCTATCCCTATGCCTTATTACCGGCAGCTCGGCGCCGGTCAGCGATCCCGCGCCCGGGGCCCTCACCGGCGGGCCAATCGGCGAGTAGGGAAGCCATCTGCCGCCGAAGGCGTACTTACACGGGCTCAGGATAATTTCTTGGAGCTCGTACATGCAGTACTCGCACTGTACTTCGAGGCCGCGCTCTGTGAGGACGTAGAGTTGGACCTCGCCGACTGGGTAGCTGAGGCCCGTCATTTTCTGCATGTCTTCGTAGAAGCTGCCGTATCCCCACCACCTAGAGCCGCCAAGCGGCGGGACGCACTTAGGCTTAAAGCCGCCTGTGTGGCGCCTAACTAGAATGAGCCTAACGATTGCCTTCCCCCTTTTCAAATACACCATCGGCTTGGCCCAGACCAGGCCCTCAAACACGACGTACGATATCTCGTCTTTTCCGCCTTCCTTGACCACGTCTACGAGGTGCGATATGCGCCGAAACCAGTAGCGGTTTGAGGAGGCGTGCACGGCGAGGACGAAGCCCCCCTCAGCCCTCCCGAGGAGGGCGATAGTCCCGTCGTACGGCGGCTCCCCCGCGGAGCACGGCCCCTTATAGTCGTTGATCGAGTTGATGTTCCGAACCGCAAGCCACTCCCTAAACAAGAGCTCGACCATGAGACGAAAAACGGGGGAGGATTTATTTATTGAAGCAGTTGTAGAGGGCTGCCCTCACCTCCGGGTCGTCAAAGTCGACGAGTTGTTCAAACAAGACTCCGCGCACCTTGAAGCTCGGCCCATCGCCCTCGTAGACCGCCAATAGGGGCGCCACCTTGTGCCTGTCCATGGCGTCAGCCCACTCCACCAGCCTGCTCTTAGCCTGGGGATGCGCCAAGACTTTGTCAGACACTGGGCTACTGCCAAAGGCGTTGCCCCCCGCAGTGACACCGCTCATCGCGTCCACCCTAAACGCGGCGAGGGCAAAGCCGTATGGAGTAAAGGAGCCCCCAGCCAAGATGCCGGCCTCCTGCAACTTAGCCGCGTTGCTCTTAAACTTGTTAACAGTCTCGTCGATTTTCCTCACCACCTCGGCCCACACCACCCTCCACCCATTCCAATTAGCCAAAGCCAAGCCGTCGGGGGCGGCGCCCCCGGTCCTCCAGCCTCTTAAATGGACATACACCCCCGGCATGTCGCGTAGGTAGTAGCTGGTCTTCTCCCAATACCCCACCAGCCCCAGCATCCCCACCGGCCCCTCCAGCTCCTTGACGGCCACGTCCTTCGGGGCCATGTCCACCTCGTAGGCGGCTTGCACCACGTCTATTCTGGGGCCGAGAAGCCAAAACAGAGGCAGAGCGGCGAGCTTCTGGTGCCACTGGGAGATAGTCGCCAGGCTCGCAAAGGCGCCGAACAACGCGTCGTCGTACTCCACCTCGTAGTTGAAGCACACGTAGCGGACGCCCCTCACGCTCCGCATTTCAAACTTGCTCCGCAGAACCCAGGCAAGGCCATTCTGCTGAAGCACCTCGAAGAACTCCGGAGACGTCCACCTAACAAGCTTCCGCTTCTCATACCACGCCAAGTAGAACCCACCGGCCTCTTCACCGCCCTCCTCATAAAACACGTCAAGGCCCCCAACGCTTACGCTCCGGCCAGCCCGCCCCGGGTTGAAGTAGTTAACACCTTTCTTCTTGTCAAGGCCGAGAATTATGTGCAACTGCCTATCAGACGTCACGATTCCGTTGGGGGTCGTGGCCACCACAGCCGCTACGTCGCTCCTCCCCGTCAACGCCCTGGCCAACTCATCATAGGCCTTGGCCCACTCATTTTCATCAACCCCGTACGGCCCCCACGCCCGCGCCGCGACGTAGCCGGCATGGGTGACGTGCGAAAACAGCTTAGCCCCCTCGGCCACCTTGACGAAGGCGTTGCCGAATTTCTCCAGCGCGTCCTTTGACACCTTGGCGTATAGGTTCGAGGCGAGGTCCACCACCGCCGACACCCGCTGCGCCCAAGACACGTACACAGCCGCGTAGTACCTGCCCGCGTGGCTACACGAAGACCGCGTCAGCACCCCTGCGTGGAACCGCTCCACCTCAGCCAAGTCCACCCCAAACGCCGAGAAGACCTCCTCGGCCGCCTCCGGCTCTAAGATCTGCCTCAAGTCCTCCCAGACGTAGCGGGAGTGCTGGCTCTCGGCCATAGCCCCCAGCGTACTCTCCACGTTGGAGAGCCTCCTCTCGATGTTGTCAAAACGCTTATAGGCCTCTTCCCATCGCTTCTCGTTCTCTTTCCACTTCTTCTCGTTCTGTTTCCAGCGTCTTTCGTTCTGCCTCCAGCGCCTCTCGTCGGCTTTTTTCACTCCTCCGTACGAAGTTATTAAAGTCCTCCCTCAACCGCCTCAATTCGTTCAACACCTCGCCGAGGCCCAGCAACCCCGCCACCGCGTATCTGAACTCTTGATCCTCCTCCAGCGCTTTTAAAAAACGCCTCTTCTCCTCGGGAGAGAGGACCACGTAATACAAGACAAATTTAAAAAACTGACGCGCAGAGGCAAGCCCCCTGTCAACTCCCTCCAGTGCTCTGGTAACGCACCTCAGCAACGGCTGTTCAACTGCGCCACAAATCCCGGGCCCTTAACTATGTCCCCTGCCCCTCATGCAACAAGTGGTTACACGTCTAATTACATCGACGCCCTTTTCAACACAGCCGCTACAGTAGAAAACGTTGTTATAATCCGGCGCGCAGAGGCGGTTAAAAGTTACCTCTCGCCTGGCAGTTTTCACCCAAACAGCCCTGCCGCTGTTCTGCCGACTGGCCGTCCCGTCTTCTAGACTCCGCCGCCATAGGCAACCTGACTCCGCTTTAATGCCGGCCAACCGCTTGAGTCTATTCAGATGGTTGAGAAGAGGCCCACCTACATGTAAGCCACTTCTCTCCGTCGTAATAACACCAATAGTGCTGATCCCCCTCGTGTTGAAATAAGTACCAACCCGGCTCGGGGGCGCTCTGTTCATTAGACGCTGGGCGGCGCGACTGAGGCGGGGCCGGACTGCTCTGCGCATCCCTAACTTCCCAGCGGACAACGTCCTGGACATGGCTAGGCGCAGACAACGATGCCCTCATAGATTGCTTATAAGTCAACCCGGCAACGCTCCCAATAAAAGCAAGCACTATCCCAATAATTAAGCCTCCAAAAGT
>CAMLLK010000004.1 GCA_946480885.1 uncultured Thermoproteales archaeon | reverse complement strand
GTAACTTATGTGTTGATAAAAAAGCCAACGCAGTGAATTTCATACTGGGCAGAGGCAAGACTGTAGTCGCCGAGGCTTTAATGAATAGAGAAATTTTGAAAAATATGGACACGACGCCAGAGGCTGTACATGAAGTCAACGTTGGGAAAAACCTCGTGGGCTCCGCTCTGGCACATTCATATGGATTTAACGCCCATTTTGCTAATATAATAGCGGCTATATTCATCGCCACGGGACAAGACGTGGCTCAAGTAGTTGAGTCGAGTATGGGCATAGTCACAACAGAGCCGAGAGAAGAGGGGCTATATATCTCAGTCTACCTCCCCAGTCTTGAAGTGGGAACTGTAGGCGGGGGGACGGGGCTGCCTACGCAGAAAGAGGCGCTGGGGCTCTTGGGGGTGGCTGGGCCGGGTGATCCCCCTGGTGTAAACGCTTTAAAATTCGCCGAAATTGTCGCCTCTACAGTCTTAGCTGGAGAGCTAAACCTATTAGTGGCTTTGGCTAGAAATGAGTTAGCCTCTGCACATAAGAGACTTGGTAGAGCTAAGTAATATTTTGGCTTATCTTATGAGCAAATTGGCGTATTTTGGGGAGAAGATTTTCTATATGCCAAAGCGGGTTTACAAAAACTATTAGCCAGCCTTTTTTATTAGGTAGTTCAAAAATACCGACTTTATAGTTGGTGTATTTCACACTGACGTAGTTAAACTCGCCAAGACTTTCGTCTTGGTTTTGTCTAATTATACTAATGATCTCAATTAGGTTTGTGACTTGTCGTAGCGTCTTCGCCGTAAGTGTATTTGGTAGATGGTGTATCAGCGGCACTCCTCGCTCGTCTAAAATCGTCACGCCGTGGATAGCCTCGTTTATTATCTCCGATATTATAATTCTCTTAAGGTCTGTGGCTGCCGATGTTTTATTATCTGTTCTATGCGGCGAGACGTAGATTACCACAGACTTTATTGTGTAAATATTTTTAAGCTTTTACTTTGAGATGTGTTTAAAACCCGGTTGTAGATACTGACGTGAATCAATTCGATGAAGAGTTTGAAGAGTTTGAATATGAAGAAGTGAGAGAATACGAGGGAGAGGCTATTGAAGAGAGTAAAATCAAAGGCGTTATATCAACCACAGTTCCCCCCTCGGTGGTGTTGTCTGTCGTATACGATGGCTCTGAGGGCAAAGCTTTAGTTAAGCTCTACGACCCTGTGGGAGACGTTCTATACTACTGGTACGACGCCACAGGTCACAGGCCGTACCTAGTGGTTAAAAATATGCCAGAGGAGATAATAGAGAAGTTTCCAGAAGTGTTGAGACACCCAGGTTTTAGTCATTTTGAAGTAGAGAAAAAATACGACGCTCTACACGACAGAGAAATAGTAGTGACTAAAGTCTACGCCAAAGATCCACTCTCTGTGGGAGGCGGTAAGAACTCTCTACGTGATATCTTTAAAGAAAGTTGGGAGTCTAGGATAAAGTACCACCATAGCTATCTCTTCGACAGATCGGTCATCCCCGGCATGTGGTATAAATCTAACGGCGGCGGGCTTGTCCCTATGGAGATCTCTGTGCCACAAGAGGTAAAATCTACTTTAGCAAATGTTTTTAAACAAGGACACGTAGAGGTTGCTGAAGAGTGGATTCCGCTCTTCCAAGCGCCAGTGCCCCATATAAAAAGAGTAGCTATAGACATTGAGGTATACACTCCTCAAGAGAATAAAGTGCCTGACCCAAGAGAGGCGGATAACGAAATAATTTCCGTAGCGCTAGTGGCGAGCGACGGGTTGAAGAGAGTGTTGTTACTACGGAGGCCAAATATAGAAACTGAACTTAAGTATACACCAGACTATGAAATTATATTCTTTGACAGTGAGTACGACCTCATTAGAGAAGTGTTGAAAATAATTGTACAATATCCAATAATAATAACTTTCAATGGAGACAACTTCGACTTGCCTTATTTATACAACAGAGCAATAGCCTTAGGGATGTCTAAAGATGAGATCCCCATAGTGGCCAAGAGAGATTATGTAAGCGTAGCGCCAGGCGTACATATAGATATGTATAAATTCTTTGGGATAAAGGCCATAGAGGCCTACGCCTTCGGCGGCGTATACCGCGGAGAGCGGGGACTTGACGGCATCGCTTACGCTATTCTGGGTGTGGGTAAACTAGAACGTCAGAAAAACGTCTCTCGGCTGAGCTACTGGGAACTTGCCGAGTATAACTATAGAGATGCATTGATTACACTTTACTTTACATTGTATAACAACGAGATGGTTATGAAACTCATATTTCTACTCTCTAGGATAGCTAAAATGCCAATTGAAGATATTACTAGATCACAAGTGTCTGCTTGGATTAGAAATATGTTATATTACGAACACAGGAGACGTGGCTGGTTGATACCCAATAAAGAAGATATAATTAACGAGAAGGGGACTGTACACACGAAGGCAATAATTAAGGGGAAGAAATACGCAGGTGCAGTTGTGTTAGACCCACCCCTCGGCATCTTCTTTAACGTGTACGTCCTAGACTTCGCCTCACTATACCCCTCTATTATTAGTAAGTGGAATCTATCCTACGAAACCGTAAATTGTGGAGAAAATTCTGAGAGGCCTATTCCAGAACTTCCACACACTGTGTGTAAAAATAGGCCTGGTCTTACTAGCACATTAGTCGGAGTTTTAAGAGACTTAAGGGTCCATGTGTATAAAAAATTGGCTAAAAAGGCGCCGACTCTTGCAGAGAGACAGCTATACGACGTTGTGCAAAGCGCCATGAAGGTATTTATAAACGCCTCCTATGGCGTCTTCGGCGCCGAGACTTTCCCACTATATTGCCCACCTGTGGCTGAACTCACTACAGCACTGGCACGTTATATTATGACTAGCACAGTGATAAAAGCAATAGAGTTAGGGATGATTCCAGTGTATGGAGACACAGACTCTCTGTTTCTTTGGAATGTGACAGAGGAGAAGATTAAGAAATTGATTGAATACGCCGAAGAGTTGGGGATAGATATCGAGTTAGATAAAGTCTATAGATTTGTAATGTTCAGCGGACGTAAGAAAAACTACCTAGGGCTTACAAACGACGGGAGTGTAATTGTAAAAGGAATTGTGGCTAAGAAACGCAACGCCCCGCAGTTCGTAAAGGAATTAGTAGATGACATAATTGAAAGACTTAAGAACATCAATAGTATAGATGATATTACTAAAGTAAGAGATGAAATAGTCGCCATGGTTAAAGAAACAGAGTCTAAAATTAGAGAAAAGAAAATTACGTTAGATAAACTAGGCATAAAGATGGTGATGAGTAAAAACTTAGACGAATACACTAAGAACAGGCCTCAGCATATAAAAGCGGCAGAGCAGTTAGTTAAATACGGCATTAAGATCGGAAAAGGAGATGCTATTATTTTAATAAAGACTAAGGACGTTGTGGGCGTAAAGCCTATACAACTAGCTAGAATAGACGAAATAGATGAAAAAAAATATTTAGAGTATGTAAGTACGTCTCTAGAACAAATTCTAGAGGCTATGGGGGTCTCTATTGAAGAACTTAGAGGCGCAATGAAGCTACTCTAGCTCTTCTTCAGACGCCGCTAAGCTCTGAGCTACGCCTTTCAATACTTCTTCTGTAGTTGTATCGTTTATATATGGAAACACCACGGTTGCGTCGCCCACTTGTAGACTCTCCCCAGCCCACTCGGCGCCGTGTACAATTTCAAAAACTGGAAGAGTTACTTCTACGCGGTCTTCAATACGCTTAGGGGAGTATTTCTTAAGTTTTTCATATAGGTCTTTCGACAGGGGGGCTGGGTATGACACTGAGTAGAAATCTCTAAGAATTATAAAATCAGAAGAGGTTGGGTCCCACGACTTTAATAACTCAATCGCCACGTCTTTTACCACTTCAACTACGTCTCTACTTACAACTTCTTTTTTAACAATAGTGTTTTTAGATATCTTAGCCACTACGCTCATTGTAAGCCTCCTATTTTTACTATTTAAGTCTTCTAAATAACAAAATGCCCCTATGTATAGCGGCTACGTTTACTAAAACTGTATACAACAACAAGACTTGTGGCAATATGTTTGGGTAAATGCGTTCTAACACAGCTGCTGCTATTAGATATAGTACTCTCTCTCCCCTCTCCATAAAGCCCACTCCTCTGGCCTCTATGCCTAACGACTCAGCTCTACATCTAACATAACTTATTGAAAAAGTCCCAATGAGCGCCGTATATATGACAAGAGACTCGGCGTGATGCCAGAAGTACAGTAGATACGCGGCGTCCGACAGTCTGTCTAGAAAAGAGTCTAGAAAAGCGCCTTTTTTTGTAGCTAGTCCCCTGGCTCTTGCCACTGCTCCATCTATCCCGTCTAAGACACTTGAAACAATTATAAAAATTAGCGGAGGCACGCCGTATAGCCAAACAGACGGCACTCCTCCCCAAGCCACGGCTGCGGAGAGTATAGTAATGATGTTTGGATGAAGGGGGACAAATCTACCTACTCTATCTATGTCTACAATTGCTCTTAGACGCTCTAATACCACACAATGTGAATTTAGCGCCTTTTTAACAAATATGCCAAATACACAGCCGCTTGCCAAGACATATACGGCGTTGAACTCAACGACAGCCAAACGGCGTCTGAAAGAAGTCTTTCATCTTCAGGCGAGAGGCCGTCGTGGTCGCCGAATATATAAAGGCCGTCGTGCTCTAGTTTTACGTCGTATATATCTACGCCTCTTTCATGTAGATAGTACACATGCCTAAATCTATTGACTAAAGTCTTTAAACTCGTCTTCTCAGCAGGTTTTTTCAACAGCCAATCGGCCAATATGCGTGGGTTGTCTGTTGGGATTGAAGTGATGTGGAAAGTAGTGCCGTCACACAACATTATGTATACATTACTGACGCCGCCTTTTATAGACTCTATTAAAAAATCTATAAGAACGTCAAATCTATTCTTTACCAACACCTCTGGGTCTATAGTCCAGGGGCAGGCTGTGTCGCTTTTAATTAAGAAACTCAAATAACTTGTTGAAGTGGTATTTTCTTCTTTCTCTCCTCTCTAGCTCTGACTTTAATAATGCCGAAGAATACGGCGCAGTTTATACAATAGGTTTTTGTAACTAGGTAACGGGAGATAATTACGCCTTGTTTTTCTAATTCTCTCGCCAAGTCGGGCGGCACTGGCGAGTGTGGCACTGTGAGTCTCACAGCTTTTGACCGGGGTAGTACTTTTCCACAATTGTCACAATGTACGTATGGCTCTCTGCCTTTGTCTCCTTTTTTCCTACCTCTATTTTTTCGCTTCTTAGGCACGGCGAGTATAAGTTAGAGATATTTAAAACTTTTTCTCTAGTAACGTTCTGCCAGTCTTAGCCAGACTTCTGCACGTCTGTCTCTACAGACGGCGTCTCTTAAGTCGTACCCCCCCACAGAGGGGTCTGAGTCAAATGGTATACCTAACGCGTCTACGCCAAGCGCCTCTTGTATCTTTATCCCACATTCGTTATCTCTACTCCACGGCACTTCTACCACCTTCCCCTCTTTTACAGCTTTTTTAGCCACGTCTAGATTATCTACTCTAATAATTCTCGACTTTAAATCCTCCCAAGCTCTATCTCTGAGGTTTCTCTCTATGTCTCCCATTAGGCGTGTAGTAGCTTCTACAAGTCTCTCCAACGGCACTACGTATTTCTCCAACGTATCTCTCCTTGTCATAACCACCTGTCGTTTCTCCACATCTCTCTTACCGATCTCAACTCTCAGAGGCACTCCCTTCAACTCCCAGTAGTGGAATTTCCAGCCCGGCGTTTTGTCTAATCTATCGTCTATATGTGTTCTAAATCCACTACTCTTCAAAATTTGATTGACTTCTGTAACTACGTTTTTTATAAACCCTAGCTCCTCTTCGCCGTAAAAAATAGGCACTATGACTATTTGGATTGGCGCAATTTTTGGAGGAATTGTCGTACCGGCGTTGTCGCCGTGTGTTATCAACATAGCTGCGATACTTCTCTCAGAGATGCCGTAGGAAGTAGTGTGGGCCAGTTTATGCGTGCCGTCTGAGTCTAAATATGTAATTTCAAAAACTTTTGTAAAATTCGTCCCTAGGTAGTGCACAGTCCCTATCTGTAACGTACGTCCGTCTGGCAGAATTGAGTCAAAGGCAATTGTGTACTCAGCACCATCGAATTTGTCCCAGTCTGGTATTATGATAATCATATAGGCGAGACACATTTCGTCGAATATTTTCTTATATATCTCCACAGCCTCACGTATTTGTCGCTCAGCGTCTTCTCTATTGGTGTGGATTGTGTGAGCTTCTTTAAACATACTAATTTCTCTTAGTCTAATCATTGGATGTGTCATTTTAGTCTCTGCCCTAAAGACGCTGACTATTTGGTATAGCTTAAGAGGTAGATCTTTGTAGTCCTGGATCCATAACTTCACCATCGGCATAATTGCAGTTTCTGAAGTAGGCCTCAAGACCAGCCTCTCCCCAGCCTCGCCCCCCTTAGAGACCCAAAAGACCTCTTTCTCAAACCCCCTTATGTGCTGCGACTCTTTGCCAAAAAACTCATATGGGATAAAAACAGGAAATAGAACCTCTTCGTGGCCAGTGTCGTCATGTAACCTCCTTATTATACTCTCTACGTTTCTCCTCAACTTCATTCCATATGGACGCCATACGTACGCCCCCTTGACGGGGTATCTCACGTCGTATATCTCAGCCTCTCTAAGCAACCAGTGGAACCACTCTATGAGGTTTACGCTTAATTTATCGCGTGAATGAGGCCTAGCCTCTCTGATCAACTCCATAAAGGCGGATTTCCGTGTAAATTAAAAATTTCACCCCCTCCTCGCCGAAATTATCCAACCTGTGTGTACTACATCGAAAGTCTCCGGCCTTAGCTCTCCCACTACAGGCTTCCATTTACGTACACACACCTCTTCGATAACTATGTTGTAGAAGCCATATTGTTTCAACGCCTCGACACTCTTAGCCATATGTTCCACAGTAGTTGAAAATATTGCCAATGTTCCACCTGGCCTTAAGATTTCAACAGCGTTTCTCAAAACACTCCACGGCTCGCCGAGATCTAAAACCACCGCGTCTACTCTAACATTGCCGAATCCAGCCGTAATGACGTCGCGTAGTTGTATCTCTACATATAGGTCTAGACCTACAGATTTGAGATTATGTAGAGCCACTTTGAGATGGCTTAGTCTCTTTTCATAGCTATACACTATGCCGCTTGGTCGAATAAACCAAGCTAACACTGCCGTTAAAAAACCGGACCCCGTACCTGCCTCTGCGACTTTATAGCCAGGCCCTATTCCAAGAGCCTTTACGATATACACCGCATCCTTGGGGTATATGGCTTGTGCCCCTAGTTTAAATTTGTGTTCTATGACGTCGTAAATCGTCGCCGGAAGAGCCTTGAAGCGTATCCCAAGACTTGATTTAATTACAGAGCCGTGGTCTAAATCTACTATCTTCTCTGTATCTATGAACCCCCGGGGGGTCTGCACGACGCCGCTTCCCGCCTTAGCTACTACTCTATAGCCCCCTCCATCTTCTAATAAAAGGACCCAGTCCCCCCTCTTGAACACTGTATTCCTCCCCTACGGATTTTAAAGCCTAGCCATTAAGAACCACTTGTCGAAGTATTTGACTATAGATGTCAACTCTCTCTCGCCTCTATGAACTACTGCGCGATAACTTGTTAAAAGTATATCTGCCTCTTCAAAACCCGCCACGACGCCGGCAATTGACAACGGAGTTATTACCTCAGGCAAGACTTTAAATAACGGCTCTCCCCCCTTTATTCTCAACGTTTTACATAATTGATAAAGCTCTGGCAATATGTTATTGAGTAATTCACACCTTGGGACTCCGCCTAGTCTTACCCCCATGAGTGAATTCAACCCGACATCGGGCTCGTCGCCCCCAATCTTCATGGCAAGAAATGACACCAACTCCGGCGTGACGACTTTTATAAGTTTTCTCCTTAGTAGACTTCTGGGGTGTATAATTGAAGTGTCAACTATCGCCATGTAGGCGAATTCCGCCGCTAAGCTTATTAAAGTGCGCCTTATTTGTGTATCAACTAACGAAAGCACGTGTTTGTATAAAAGAGTTAATAAAAAGCCGACGTATAATCCAATGCCGTAGACGTAACGGGCCCGGTGGGATTCGAACCCACGACCTACGGCTATCTCCAGCGGCGCCGTAGGAGGCCGCCGCTCTATCCTGACTGAGCTACGGGCCCCTAGGCTGTTATTTGGGAGTGATTTTTAAGCTTTTCATAAAACACCTCTACGTTCTACATAACGGCCAGACGCTCTTATTCTCGACACCTCTCTCTCTACCACATCTGCTCTACTCCCCATCTCCTCTCTATAGCCAGTCCAAAACATCTCCTTAAATTTCTCCGCCCTTTGCCCATAGACGTCTAACGACCTCAACAAGACGTTTATATCTCTGGCGTAGAAAGCTGCAGTCTTCCTACCCCACCCCTTTCTCAACTCCCCTAGGCCGAAGTCTATGAAGTATAGATCGTCTCTTAATAGAATTATATTCGTTAACGCCAAGTCGCCGTGTATAAGACCTGCTTTGTGTAATCTTCCCACTAATACTCCAACTTCCACTAGGCGTTTATATTCCCTATCTAATACGTCTCGTAGATTATGACCTTCTATATATTCCATAATTATATGGGCATCTTCAGGACTGAAAAAGTAGACAGCGGGGACTTTGATGCCGGCGGTATGTGCAATATACATATTCCTCACTTCGTTAATTGTACGCCTTTTTCTAATTTGGTAGTCTAATTGGGGATCTCTATATCTCTTAGGCTTTCTCCACTTAAGCACCGCCTTTAAGCCAAACCACTGGATTAGATACAACTCGGCCTCAGCCCCCTTGGCTATTAAGTCCACGTCCCCCCTTTTTTAAGTTTTTATAAAACTAAGTAGGGTTTTATATGTCTTGGATGTTCTATAGGCCAGACGCCGTCGCCGTATGGAGAGAGCCTGTAGTTAGAGAGAGACTTAGTTGGTACTACGCCGTCATGCGCGATGTAGCACCTGCGAAATTTCACATAGCGGCTAGAGTCGAGGCGCCAGTTGACTACGCCATGTTTGAAGATAGAGAGTTGTGGAAACTACACGACGAATTGAGTAGAGCAGCGGACGTGGAGTGGAGAACTCAGAGAGAAAAGCCGGACCTCTCTATTTTAAAAAAGGCTTTGCCCCCCGCCTCTCTTCTAGATATAAAGATCGAACTCGCCAAGAGGCAGTTAAAGAGGTGTTATCTATGCGAAAGGAGGTGCGGCGTAGATAGAACAGAGAGAGCTGGCGCTTGTCTTTTAGACAAGAATGCTAGAGTGGCGAGTTTTTTACACCACCTAGGCGAAGAGGCCCCGCTTGTCCCCTCCGGCACGATATTTTTCTCAGGCTGTAACTTCCGTTGTGTCTACTGTCAAAATTGGGATATTTCACAACACCCAGAGGCTGGAGTAGAGGTGACGGCAGAGGCGCTTGCAGTGGTGCAAATTAGGCTTAGGCATGAGGGGGCGCGTAATATAAATTGGGTTGGAGGAGAGCCTACTCCTAACATACCCACAATATTGGAATCGTTAAAAATTTTAGCCACGAGGGGGGTCAACGTGCCGCAGCTGTGGAATTCAAATATGTATCTAACTCCAGAGGCACTTTCATTAATTCTACATGTAATAGACATATGGCTACCAGATTTTAAATATGGCAGTAATACATGCGCATTGAAATACTCCGTAGCGCCTAGATATTGGGAAGTCACGACGAGAAACTTTATAACAATTTGTAAAAGAGGCGAAGACATAATAGTCCGACACTTAGTACTGCCAGGCCATGTGGAGTGTTGCACAAAACCTGTCTTAAAATGGCTCTCAGAGAATTGTAGACACGCTCTTGTAAATATTATGGATCAATACAGACCGGAATATCTTGTTAACAAATTGGAGAAGTACAAAGAGTTAAGAAGGAGAGTCACAAAGAGAGAGTTAGAAACTGCTTACAGCTTAGCAGACCAGTTTGGACTCGCTTGGAGAGAAGTTACTAAGTAGCTCTAATTGTATAGATTCGCGTCGACATGTCTAACTTTACGTCTACTTTTCCAGTTAGTATTAAAAACGCTGGGATGTAGGGACTTTCTTCAATTTTTCTACGGTGTTGTGGATCTCTCAACGCCTTTATCCATATGTCATGGACATTGGACTGAGGCGCTAGTTTAAGCGCTCTTTCTATTACTTTAGTCGTGGTTTTGACACACTTTGTCTTTGGACAATCCCGGCCCGCGGCGACTACTTTAGTTGAGTAATATAGTAGAGATATAGTAATGCCGAGATTTGTCACAGGGTCTCTGAACAATATAACAGAACGATTTCTCCAATTTGAGACTACATGCCAAATCCGCTGCGACACAATGTCTAAATCGTCGATGTCTAATACGCCACTGCGTATTATTCTGTCGGCTATTTCTTCTTCGTCATCTCCTTTTACAGAAAGTGATCTTAATTTCACCACTATGTCGTAGTCGCGGCCGTCTTTCCCACCGCCTAAGACGCTAGAGCTTAAAGACTCAATAGGCTTCCCACCTGTCGTTATTTTCTCAAACCCCTCTATCTTAGAACAACTATACATAGAAACTGATGTAGAGCTTCCACTAACCGTACTCTTGACTAGGGGAGGGCCCGCAACCCAACACTCTCTATCTCCGACAAACTTATAGACCGATGTATAAAGTCTAGGGATATACCTCACGTCAATGTTATAATTGTCTATGGCGTCTAATACAACTAATTTGTTAAACACTGGACCTGACGTAACTATAGATAATTTCGCCACACGGGCAAGCGCCAGTGCCCCATACCCACCAAGCGGCGACGAAATGGCCATGATTTGTCTCGGCCTTAGTGATTCAATACACTCTGCCAACGAAGTGCACAACATACCTTTTAATATATGCAATTTTTTAAATTATAATGCACCCCGCCGATTTAGATATTGTGCATATATCTGACAGCCGCCCCCGCCGTTGTGGCAGTATTTTTCTAACTGCGTCTTTCTCATACGCCATTCTTCCGGCGGCATTAATACACACCTAGGCCCATCTGCAGTAGGTCTATACATTACACAACGCATAGATCTACTTCAATAGATTGCTTTAATATATTGAAGTTTTTTCACAAGTGGAGTGCGACGCAGTTGTCAACTATCTTGCTGAGAGAAGTATTTCCAATATTCGTAAAAGGCTAGACTTAATAATAGCTCAGATAAACTCTCTACAAATTGGATTTTGGTGCCCACGTGAGGAGTATCCCACATTTGACGATATAGAGGATGTAAGAAAAACTCTAGACCTTGACTCAATAGATATATTAATAGTGGTTTCGTATAGACCGTATATTTTAATAGACTATCTAAATTCATTGATTGAAAGAGCGTTTCGATGGTATGGAATTAAGCTAGGTGTAAAACTCTTAGGTGTCAGCTCTGTAGAGCTTGAGACAGGTCTAGAAGACGCCCTAGGCCGGGCGATGGTAGAAAAACCGCATAAGTTAGGCGTAGAGACCGAGACGGAGCATAGGTGTCCACAGTGTGGAAAAGACTCCCTCAAGCTCTATAGAAGTGAGAAGTATTTCTCTAGAAAGTACAGAGGTAGAGTTGTGGAGAGTGTGTTTGGATGTAAATACTGTAGCTTTAGAGTAAGAAGAGTTGAACTATTGGATTAGCTCAGCCTCAGGATCTATTGTTTTGACTACTTTATCCAAGAATTGAGGCAGTTGGCCTTTGTCTAATCTCTCTTTAACTACTACTACAGCAGCCTCTCTATGGCCCCCGCCCTCTCCGAATTTTTTTACTACATGGGATATATCCACTCCCCTGGACCTTAGAATGATATACACGCCGTTTTTTTTCTTTGAGGCAACTAAAGCAATTCTACAACCTGCGGCTATGAGCATAGCCGCTAGGTCAGATTCATGTGCACTAACATATGATGTACATATCACCCCTAGAGAAGATCTATATATTTGGACCCGCTGCATGCCTTTAAGTAATGCAATCACGACGTCAAATCTCCTCTCGCCGTTGTCTTTTACTATATCTCCAAGAGTTCCCCCCGATTTTTTCAATAGTTTAGACAAAATATTTAACGTGTCGGCATCCGCTTTTTTTAACTTCACGGTGTCTGTATATATCCCCAAGACGGCAAGAGCGGCGACGTCTTGAGGTATTTCTACGCCGGCCTCTTCCGCCAAGGCCACAGCAATTTCTGTACAGCTAGGCCTCTCCTCTATTAACCCAGGCGTGTTATCTCCCACCGCGTGGTGATCTATTTTGAAAAATTTCTTATCTATCCTCGGCACTTGGTGTAACGACGCGACGTCGACTAAGATGTAAAGCTCGGCGTCTTTCGGCATTTCTTCTACACAATTTCCAAGAGGCGAGCCCTCTGGACACACAATAGCCAATACCTCAACGCCGAGTTTGTTTAATACTAGTTTTAAAACATTTGCACATGCCAAAGCGTCTGCGTCTGCCCTCCTGTGGGTTATAATCGCGACTTTTCTAGCTCCGCCTAGTAGATCTACTAACTTTTCCAACATTTCTCTATATGTTTATTATCCAAAGGCCACCCTTTTTCTTTTATAACGTCTGCTAGACACACGCCGAAGTCTGCAGCTTCGTCAACGACTTTTTTAAGATATTCTTCGTCTACTAAAACACTTGCGTCTACATTTACTTCTACCTCGACGCCTTTGTCAGAAAAAGAGACGTAGACTGTGACGTATTTAGCCGCGTCGCCGAGTCTTTGAGAGATTAAATCAACGACTTTTAAAGAAATAAACTCGTTTATTTCACTCATTAATTACTATCCTCCGCCTTTAGCTACCTCCTGGCCTCCTCCTCTTAGCTTTGCGAGTTCTTTATTTATCTCATCTCTAAGCTTCTCGATCTGTTCTCTTAACATAGACTCTTGACGCGTCAATGTCTTCACATGGAGTTCCAACAACTCTTTTCTATCTCTCAACTCTTGTAATGCTATTTCTTTATTCTGTTGAATTAAGAAATTACCCACTGATTTGAAAATTTTCGCCTCCTGCGGCAGTTTTTCAATCTCTGCTATTGCCTTCTCTACTTCTCTAAGCTCTGCCTCGTACTGTTGTTTTCTTAACAAGACATTCTGTAACTGTGCTTGGGCCTGGTTAAATCTATTGGCTAAGTCTTGTAGAGATGGTGGGACTTGTGCCATTATGAGTCTTAATGCCTCTATTATATAAACATTTCAAGAGACTTTATAGACTCGGCGATGTAGATTGTTCTAAATATAGTATGTGTCAAAGAACGTAGACTAGACGCATCGTTAGCAACTACTACCACTTTCCCATTCTCTACATACAGCCTCCCCCGTGGGAAACGCACCTCTTGTTCTAAAATTTTAAAAATCCTTAAAATAAACTCATCATTTACATTTAGTATCAATTTATACATATCTATATATGATTTTTTTAATTTTTAATAAAGACGCCCTTGGCCCAAAGTCTCGTCCCAAAATCTCGACGAAATAGCCTTCTCTTGGTCTAACGTGTATAATTGTATCGAAAGTGCCCTTTACATGGTTTAAATCATATATAAGCGGATACTTAAAGACTTCAGATAATATCTCGCCAAGCTCTCCGCCGGCTGTGTCTACAATCACTGCGTTTTTTGCAGGCGCTCTACGCGTTGTATACACCGGCAACTCTCTCCGCGTCTTTATGCCAGAGATTATTATCATATACGGCTTCCACCTCCTTTTCTGAACTTCATAAAAAACTATGGCAGACGGCATACCTCTACGGTCCCATATAAACATAATATGTTCAGCTTCGTATCTCACGGCCTCTTCTAAAACCGTAATGAACGACTTCTTGCCTCTTACAACTTTACACGTATTTGGAAAAGAATTTACTAAATCATTAATCAACTCCAGCGTTTTTTTAGATGGGTGTCGAGACGTGGTTATTACTACCTGGCACTTTCTCTCCATTTAGCTTTCTGCGCCTCTACTTCTTTCAACTCCTCTGGGGCTAGCGCTTTACCCATTATAGTCTGTGGACTCCACGCGCCACCTGCAAATGTAAACTCGCATTTAGGACATCTCCAAATGCCAAATCCAAGTCTTTCTAATCTCACTAAAGAGCGGCAGCTGGGGCATCTATGTTTACCCCGCTGTTTTACTTCAATCACTGTGATTTTACGACGTAGACCCATTCCATATCTAGCTCCGTATCTTCCCGCAGGCCCAACGATTTTAGTATGGCTAAAAGGCATACGCTACTCGTTCTAGAGCTTTAAAAACTTTACCCCAAGACTTTTTTTAAAGCTGTGTCAAAGTACTCTCTCCCTCTTAAGGCTAGGCTAAGCGCGTTTTCTAATTCGCCAGGTGTGAATGAACCTAATGTCTTCTGAACAGCCACAATCTTATCGTCAGCAAATGTAAAAGTTATCCTACCGTCTAGGCTGAGCTCTTCTTCAAAAGTTGGGTCGAGGAATAAGACGTTGTTTATTTTTCCAACTGAAACAGCAATGGGGGCTTTGTCTAACTCGACTTGTAGAGGCGTCTTGTTGTTTCTATCTAACTTCACAACGCCAGAGTCTTCCTTTAAGACAGCTGGCATTTGGGTATTTTTTAGAGCTGCAACTGCGGCTAGGTTTGCTGCGTCTATTAAATTTCCATCGTCGTTGATTACGTATAGATCTATCCACAAGACGTATGCCTTCCCTCCCTCAACGGCGAGTTTTTTAAAATCTAAATAATTACAATGTCTAATTCCTCTATCTACCACTCTAGCGAGTTCAATAGCTGACTCATCTGGGGGGCCAACTTCAGTATATGGCGAGGCGTGTGGTAATACCTCAGCTCCTACTATTAATACTCCTTCGTCAGGCGCGTCTGGGAAGGGCTGCCCTAGACCAATTTTAACGCCAGCTACTACGTGCGTCCTCCCAATCTTAACTTCAGCTGAGCCGTCTGCTGTCTTCACAACTCCAACTTTGATCTGTACCTCTCTTATTGATTCAGGATCTCGCCCGTCAAGTCTATATCTTGTAGATAGTAGTCTTCTAATTTGTTCTCTACGTAGATATGAAATGAATCGTTTACCATATGGACTTATAGAGGCCATATTACCTCCCGTATATCTCCTC
>CAMLLK010000003.1 GCA_946480885.1 uncultured Thermoproteales archaeon | reverse complement strand
TAAAAAGTCAATGCACTGTATTAGAACAGCCTTCCCAGCAATAAAGCCAGGGAAGAAGAGGAAAGTGGCGGTGGTAATAGGGGGCGGCTCTAAGGGGAGGTTTGGGCCAAAGCTTGGCGCGTTTATCGGCTATCTACAACCGGACCAAATTAAAGACGCCATTGATTTAACTTTTAAAGTAATCGGGCCGTGGGAGGCCGAGGCGCAGCCGAAGTATAGACTTGGGGACTATGTAATGCAAATTGGGTTAGATAAATTTATTGAAAAGGCGGGGATTAAACTGGAGGGGATGCCGGTCTCCACTAGCAAGATGCCTGACGAGATACCATACGCAGTGTTGTCTAAAGAGGTTAGAGAGAGATTTCTATCATTTGCAGAACAGCTGAAGGGGAGGGTATGACGTCGCCGAAGGCTGCTAGATTACAGAAAGTATTTCCTGTAGACTTGGAGAAGTTTTTACCTGAGAAGGTGTTAAAGAACTACGGGAGGTGGGTGGATAGGAAGTTCCACGGCAGTGGCATAATTGAACATATCTCAGAGACTGGAGATAGAATATTTACAGTGAAGGTGGCTACGCCGCCGAATGCGCGTATGAGCGCTGACACTTTAGAATGGTTTGTAGACCTCGCCGATAAGTTGGGAATCGGCGCGTTGAGAGTAACTATGGCGGGCAATTTAGAGATTTTAACAGACTCTCTCGACAAGGCTCTGAAGATAAAAGAAGAGGTGGAGAAGAGGGGGTTCCCAGTGGGTGGGTGGAAGAACTCTCTCTGGGGTATAAATTCATGTACTGCGTATCTGACGTGTACTACTGCAGTAGTAGATTCGCCTAGTATTTCAAAAGCGCTTGGCGACGCTTTGGCGCCTTATTACAGCGAGGCGAAACTCCCGGCGAAGTTAAGAATCTTCGTCTCGGGCTGTCCTGCCTTATGCGCCGGCGGCACGGCGATAGATATTGCAATTGTTGGCCAGTGGGGCGCCCCGCCTAAAATAAGAGAAGAGGTCATAGGTATGTGTCTACCGCCGCCTAGAGCTTTGGCTAAGATTCAAGAGAGTCAGATCTTCTTAGTCCAAGTCTGCCCCACTGGGGCGTTGAGTTTGAGGAGAGAGGGCGATAAAGTGAAGTTGGTATTAATTGGCGACAAGTGTATTAACTGTGCCCGTTGTAAAGAAAACTGCGATGCCTTTGACTACGATCCAGAGAACGTAGGCGTTGCGATATTAGTGGGCGGCAGACTTTCTAACACAGGCAGCGGGCCTAGACTGGCGAGAGTATTAATACCGTGGCTCCCCGCCAACCCGCCGAAGTATGAGGAAATTGTCGCCGTGGTGAAGCACGTGGTTGAGGTGTGGAGAGAACACGCAAATCCCGGCGAGAGGTTGGCAGATTTTATCGACAGAGTGGGGTGGTCGAAGTTCTTAGAGCTGGTGGGCGTTAAGGAGATACACGACTACTACCAGAGAGTGCCTGAGTTCGCCAGGTCGTTCCTGTCGTTTAGAAGTAGGGGAGATGTATACAAGAGATTGAGAGACGCGGTGTGACATTTCAAGAGTTTATCGACTGGGCCACTGGGCAAACTACAATTTTTTCTGCCCAACTCCCCTACTTCTTAACAACGCTAGACACTTCAGTGTTATATATAAAAGACTTAGATCTTTTGTCTACTTGGCAGAAAGATGGCGACGCCTTGATGTTGGGGTTTTTAGACCTCAGAAAGAGAGTGTTAGTTGAAGTTGGCCAATGCGACGACGTTGAGACAATTACTGAGGAATATGCAGAGATAAAAGACGTGCCTTGGCCAGGGTATAGTACAAAATTTGCATTTGCCATATACCCAGTCCAGTGCGAAGAGGGGAGGGCAGCCGGCTTTATTACACTTAAGATAAACACGACTGTGGACAAGGCCTATTTTAACTGGGGTAAAATCGCCTCGTTTATGATTAGAGAGTATGTAGAGGAGTATTTACAAGTCTTGAATAAAAAATACAGAGTTATAGACGCTGTCGACGTAGTTCCCTATTGACTACCAAGTGAGCGTTACTTTAGCCTCGCTGGCATATTCGTAAAAACTCGCTATGCCCATGATCTTCACTCCCTCTACTACGTCTTCTTCCTTGATGCCGAACGTTGCAGCGGCTGAGGAACAGAGCCACATTTTACAGCCCATCTCTAGACATTGTTTAAATCTCTCTCTTATCTGGGGGTCTAGTTTTTCAAATACTTTCTTTTTCGTCACATGTGCCCCGTCGAGAGTCCAGAATATCAACACGTCGTAGCCCATTGAAGCCGCCGCTAGTGCATAGCCTAGCATTGTCGAAATTCTTGGACTGTCGGCAGGCGGCATTGTGGCCAAGAAGGCTACTTTATCCGCCATGTGGGGGGCATGTAGATGTTTTAAATACTTTGTTCTCTAAAGAGAGAGAATAATATTGAAAAAGTTAGTTGATTGTAGTGACATGCCGGTTAAATGTCCAGGCCAGTACACAGTAGACGGAAAGACTGTAATACTCGACGAGGACTGTTTTTTACAGAACACAGAGGACTGGGATGAAAAAGTGGCGGAGTGGTTGGCCAAAGAGGTTGAAGGCATTTCCCAACTGACGGAGGACCATTGGAAAGTTATAAGATATCTAAGAGAGTACTGGGAGACTTTCGGCTCTTGTCCCCCCATAAAGATGTTAACTAAAGAGACCGGCTTCACGCTCGAGCAGATATACCAACTTTTCCCGTCTGGGCCTGCCCACGGCGCGTGTAAAGTAGCTGGTGCACCAAAGCCAACTGGCTGTGTCTAAATAAGATTTTTTTAAAAGCTCCATATCTTAATATCAAAAACGCTCTGTAAATATAAAATCCTAATTATACATACTATATATATTAGATGTAGATTTATTTTTATTAGCGAAAATTTAGTAACAATTTATTAAAATTATATACGCCACTAATCTCAATGACACACGGCTCTACGGTGTTCAAAATGGGCGACGTCTCGAATTTTAAGACACTTAAGGCAAAGGAAGATTTAGTAAAGACTTTACACCAGAGAGTAGGTCTAGAACTGCCGCCGAACCCGGTGGAATATGTTAAAAAGAGAATTCTGGAAGAGGTTGAGAGAAATAGAAATGTGAGAATGGCAGTAGATGTATGTGTCCACTGTGGGGTATGTCTAGACAACTGCCCCACCTACGTCAGGACAAAAGATATCTACAACTCTCCGGTGGGTAGAGCCGAGCTACTCCGCGCGTTTTTAAAGTCGAAGTCGCTAAGTGGTAAGATTTTTGGGTCTCTAGTAGGCGCTAAGGAGCTAGACGAAGAGCATTTAGAGAAGATATACACATATTACTACCTCTGTGTAGAGTGTAGAAAATGTGCCTACGCCTGTCCATTTGGTATAGACCAGGCGGATTTGACACGTACAGTGAGAAGTGTTATGTATGAGGCGGGGATAGTGTCGAAGTACGTCGCCACTGTTATAGACGCAATGGAGAGGACTGGCACAAATCTTGGGATGAAGCCTCTGGCAGTGATAAAGGCCATAACATTCGCAGCTAGTGAGATAAAAGAGGAGAAGAAAGTAGAGGTTGAGTACTACATCTACCGCGACGACCAGGGCAAGATGTTAAAGTATAGAGGAGACCAACTAGTTGGAGAAGTCTCTAAAGAGAGCGGCGACTGGCCTATCGCTTTGCTCATACCACCCTCTGCAGACTTTTTCACAAACCTAGAAACTTTAAAGGGGTATATGTTATTCCTCCACCTCCTGGGGATTAAGTATGCGTTTTCTACAGAGTTAGCCGAGCTGGCTAACTTCGGCCTATTTTCTACAGAACACCATTTAAAATATATTGGACAAAAGGCCGTTAAGGCAGTCGAGCGTCTAGGGGTGAGGTACGTAATAGCGGGTGAGTGCGGCCACGGGTGGCGTGCCTTTAAGAACTACACGGGTCCCGAGATCGAGAAGAGGGGGGTGAAAACAATGCATATATTCCACTTAGTAATAGACGCGATAAAGAAAGGGAAGATTAAACTCAACCCAGAGGCTAACGGAGATATTGTATATACATACCAAGACTCTTGCAACTATGCGAGAGGCGGAGACTTAATGGACGAGCCTAGGTTTATCATTAGCCACGTAGTAAAGAAGTGGGTCGAGTCGCCAAACAATAGAGAAAAGACTTGGTGTTGTGGAGGAGGCGGCGGCTTATTGACAGACGAGCTGTTGACCATAAGGATAGAATACGCAAAGAACTGGTACGAAGACGCGGTAAAAGTCCAAGCAAACCACATAGTCAGATCATGCGCCATCTGTAAAGCCCAGCTCAGCCACACAATACCCCACCTCAACAAAGAGTACCACAAAAACATCACCTACTCCGGACTAATGGACTTAGTATACAAAGCTATTGTAGTCTAAAATTAAGCTTTTCAAAATCGAGAGTTATATCTCACCATTTTTCAAAGAGCTGTCAGAACTCCGGCGTGTGTTAGAAAAATGAGAATAGACAAAGCGATTTATCAGTCGGCTATGTATGCCCCAGCTAGTATTAAAGGGAAAATTCTACTCAAAATAGCGTCTGTCCTCTGGCATGTAGTTCGCCATTAGGATATCATTGTGTAGACAGGTGCTACATAGGCAATGAGCTCAGCGACGTACTTGTCATGCCTTCGTGAGGCTATGTTCTCAAACACTTGATGTTTGTCTCTATGTTGGTAGTTGAAATTACGACCAAGCTGCGAGCGATAGCGGTTGCGTTTTGAATAAGAGTGAGGAAGTTTACGGGAGAGGATGCGGCTATACTTGTATAGCCTTCATATTTCTAGAAGAAGTGGTCTATAGCTAAGCCGCGCCTAGGGATCTATAACGGTCGGGTAGTCTCTCTGTGAATATTTTAGAGATTTTTAACATGTCTTATCTCTTCGCCTCTCCCTTATTGCAAATACAACATATTTACCTCTTGGCGAGACGCCCTCGTACCACATAAACACATTTTCACACTTTGGACACTCTAGCCTCTTGACCTCGTAGAATCCATATCTCCAGGGCTCACGCAGTAGCTTAAAGCAGTTTACATACGCCTCGTAGCCACAGAAGGGGCATTTAACCACACCACGTCTTCCACATTTAGAAGAGTCTCTTTGGCTTTCTAGATTTTTTGAATTTCGCCTTGACATATTAAATATTTTATAAAAAATATATAAATTTATCGTATAAAAAATTAATTGCCTCTGCGGCCGATGTCCACGTTTTGGCTAGACTTCGTCAAGTCTCAATCTTCTTAATCCAAGAAGCCTGGGGCTCTTTCTGTTTTTCTACTGATGAGAATTATCCTCTAGTTTGTATTTATAAATATATATTTAACCATATTTGAAGAAAAATTTATATTTGCCACTTAGACTCTCCATATGCCGAAAAAACTACTGGTTCTGGGGGGCGGCACTGGGGGTTTGTTGATAAGCAAAGAGGTTAGAGATATAGTGGGGCCGCAGGATGTGGAGATTACGTTAGTAGACGTCAAGGAGAGGACTGAGTTGAGGCCGTCTTATCTCTACGTTGCCTTTGGCCACAGAAGGCCTGAGCAGATATCGATGCCTCTTGAATATGTCGAACGGCGCGGCGTTAAGTTTGTAAATGCAAAAGTGTTGAAGATAGACGCCGCGAATAGAAAAGTGAAGACTACAGCCGGCGATTTAACCTACGACGTGTTAGTAGTATCGCTTGGCGCCGAGACGGTGGGGGGCAGCTATTTACATACGTGGGAGATGGAGCCTGCGTTGAAGACCGCAGAGGCTATTTCACGACTAAAAAGTGGCAGATTGGTAATTGGTGCGTACTCAATGCCTTATAGATGTCCACCTGCCCCGTTTGAGTTAGCCATCATGGCGCATTACTACTTTACGACGAGGGGGGTCAGAGACAAGGTTGAAATAGTTGTGGTGCACCCCTGGAAGAAGCCGTTTGAGTCTTTCGGCCCGTTAGGTATTAGGACAATGTCGAAGATGTTAGAAAATATGAATATTAATTACATAGGGGTGGGGCAGAACCCAGCTATTAAAACCATTTCTGAAAACTCGCTAGAGACCTCCAGCGGCGAGGTTATAAAATTCGACTTGGCGCTTATAACGCCGCCGCACAAGGCGCCAGACCCTGTTTTAGATAGTGACTTAGTGAAAAACGGCTGGGCTGCGCCGAGGAATCCCGCCAACGGCGACTTTAGAAGTGAGAAATACGACGACGTGTATGTCATAGGCGACGTGGCGGCTCCAAACGTCCCAGTGGGTATGGCAGGTACGATTCTCCACAGCTATGCCCCCTACGTGGTTAGTAATATCCTAAGTGATTTAATCGGGGCCTCTCTTGGCAAACCTAATTTTAGAATAGTGGGGACGTGTGTGATGGACACTGGCGGCTTCGGCATGGCTGCGGCTTGTGACTTCACTCCATTTGTGAAAAAACAAAAGCCGTACCCAGACTGTACCTTCCTTCCGCCGGCACCTGCGTTGAGAGTATTAAAAGAGATGTTTGAAAAGTTATACTTTGGATGGCTTCTGGGGAGGGCGCCATGACGGAGGTAGTAGTTATCCCAAAGGCCGAGTACGAGAAACTATTGAATGAAGTCGCTGAGTTGAAGAAAATGGTTGAGGAGTTGTCTCTCACATTTTTGCCTGTCAAACCAATCATGGAGAAGCTGCCAGACTTAATGGTCGACATTGAGGTGTTTAAACTCATAGCACCAATTGCCTCTCTCCTATACGTACTCGACGCGGCGGATATGAACGCACTGCAAGCGGCTGCACACGGCGGCATTATATGCACTAGTAAGGCGTTGAGAAAAGTGGCTGAAGACGGAGCTCCTAAGATAGGCCTCACGGGGCTAATCTCTGCGCTTAGAGACCCGGAGGTTCAGAGAGGTCTAGGTATACTTATTACACTTCTAAAAAGCGTTGGTAGCTGTATGGATGAACACTTAAAAGAGATAAAAGAAAAATAGGTTTTTTTAACTTCTTTTTCTAAAGATCTTCACTGCGATTAGGCCGCCTATTGCTACTTTGAATGGGTTTTCTGTTGGAGGCGGTGGGAATATGAAATAGATAAAGTAAAGGAAGGCGGCTAATAGTATTATAGCTATTGTGAGTGTTACTAAGACGAGTTTTTTCTCAATTGGTAGAAATTCTTCATACGCCTCGCCGGGGGCTTTCTTTTCTGCCGCGGTCATGGCCCTATCCACTTACTGTCTTCCAAGGTGGATATACGTCGTGGAAGAACACCCATGAGATAAATAACGCCACCCATACAATTATTCCAAACAACGTAATGCCGTATACTGCGGCTAACTTGTGTACGCCCCACTCTTTGAATTTTCTAAAGTCTGTAATTAATCCAATTGACATAAAGGTCAGTGCGAAGAAATATTTTCTCATCTCGTCGAGTGGGCCTTGTACTGCCCTCAGATCTGCTAGGGGGACGCCGGCCTGTAGGCCTAGGAATGCTATGAAGAGCCATGTGAAGAAGAAGCCTAGGATAAACTTGGGGAATCTATACCAAATAGTTATCTTCGGCACTTTCTCGCCGGGCTTCCTCTCTATGAAGTAAACCCACGCTACTGCGAGGACAAAGGCCCATATGCCGATAAACATATCGATAAAGGCCTTTGTTGTAGTAGTAGCCATGAGTATCCATCCGGCCTCGTACTCTACGCCTATTTCAGAGATTGTCCTGGCTGTAATCAAAGCCTCTGTGATTGCGCCGCTTGCAATTGCCGCTCCGTCTGTCTTCACGGCGAGGCCCATCCACGCGCCGGCTACCATAGGTTGTGTCCATAGAAAAGCCCAGGCGATCCAGGGCAGTATTAATAACTCTATGACGGCCCAGACGACTACTAAAGAGGCGATAGTGACGGGTACATACGCCGGGGCGCCGATGGCGGCTGCTGTAGCTATGGCGGCAGACACTCCACATATTGATATGCCCGACGCCAAAGTGGCTGACCACTTTCTGTCGATTTTGAAGACTTTTCTAGCTAAGAGATACACTATGGGCCAGTAGAGGAGGTATGCTTCAATAATTGCTGTGAAGCCTCTCAAGACTACGTGAATTGCCATGCCTAGAGCTGTTACTGTCTTAATGCCAATTCCGACGCCTAGTAGGATAATTGCAGTTTTGACATACCACTCTGGCCGCGCCGCCTCGGCGAGAAACGAAGCGGCTCTTCTAAAGAAATTAGAAATAATAAGGCCTACTATTAATGCAAATAAGTAACCCGCCTCGCCAGTGAGGCTTAGGCTCCACTCTATTCCTAACGCCTTATATCTATCTGGCGTCGCAGC
The DNA here is from genome assembly GCA_946480885.1 of uncultured Thermoproteales archaeon. The sequence continues at coordinate 8,465 of CAMLLK010000003.1, read as the reverse complement.
TATATAGGCATAGTGGCCTATCCACCATAAGAAATATGTCAAGAAGAATATTATAGTAAATGCAGCTACAAACCTCTTGACTTTCCAACCCATCGCAACCGCGCCTATGGTACAAATAGTTAACATAACGAGATATAGTAGTAAGATTGAGCCCACAGCCCCGACCCATTCCCATGCTTCTCCACCAATAATCCGAATAGACTTAGTTGGATCTAGCCAAATCGCTACCCTTGGCACAAAGCCCAGCGGGTTAAATTTAGTAGCGAGGAACGTTAAGCTGATTATAAATAACAGTAGTCCTAGCCATAGTGCCCACCAGTCTTCTTTCTTCCACAAAGAACTCCAATCTATTTTTCTAGATTGGGACATATGAATTATGTATAAACATTATTTAAATGTCTTATTTCTCGTCTGTGTGTTATTAAAAATATTTACACTAAATATATAAAGTGTACAAAAAATATAAACAGTGTAAAGTCTTTATGTAGACGTGTACAACCGCTTGGATATTAGAAAAGCGTGTCTAAAAAATTGAAAAATTGGCTTTAGTATCCTGGCTGTATTTGTTTACCTGTCTTGTTCAATGGGTGGAGGTCTGTTGGGGGTAGCCTGGTGTTTTTACCTGCGAAGTCTTTATCTGCGTATTCGTATATACGCCAGAAGATTCTGTAGACAATGTGGTCGGCCTTTGTCCAAAAGAATAAGATAAAGAACATGGCAATGGGTATGGCGTGGAAGTGTGTAGAAGCTACAAAGAAGGCCCATGTGGCTGGGCTAACCTCTCCATTATTCATTAGTTCCATTCCATATAGATATATCGCGGCTTGTAAGGCAAAGCCCGAGACGCCGATTAAGAAAATAATTACTGGTAAATAGTCGGCGCCTATTAAGTCCCAGACGCCTCTATAATTCGCCTCTTTGTATCTAACAGAGAGCCAGAGGAGGGAGCCGACGATTATTAAAACTCCTCCTAACATGCCAAAGATACGGGCTGGGTGTGTTAAATCCAATACGATGTAGTTATGGGGGAAGGTGAGGAAGGCTAATGTCGTAGATATCCCCGCAAAGACGAAGCCCCACACCATCATCAATTTCGCCGTCCGCTTAGCCCCTCTTGTGTGTACTACTTCCGCGGCTGATTTTCCACGTTCACATTTTAAAATATTCATAGCCAATACGTCGTAGAACAATACTTTGAAAAACAACGGAATGGCTTTGGCTCCTATACTCGGCTTATTTCTAAGTAGCTTCTGGTCCCACTCGGGGTATGTAATCAACGCCTCTATTTGTGGATATCTCATTAAATTCGCTTGTTTTACTCCTTTGTACCAAAGAGTGCCTAAAATCCACAAGACCGTCAACACTGCCAATACGTCGATTGCGAGCCAATCAACTGGGCTTTTTACATATGTATAACCACCCTCTCTTAATATTAATGGGCCCTCTGTTCCAGCCATGTGTATATATAGACATGAGTTCTTAAAATATTGTATTTCCCGTGTTTAGATAATAATGTTTTTTTAATGTAATGTCTTATGGACTATGCCGACGTTTGTATACAGCTCGGTTTGTAAAGGATGTGGTAAATGTGTAGATATATGCCCTGCCGACAATATGCACTACAACCCCAAGGTGAGGAGGGCCTACAACGCTGACCCGGTCTCTTGTGCAGAGTGTTTAAACTGTGTTAAATACTGTCCAGAACACGCGGTGGACATTAGGTCTTACGCCGACTTTATGCCGCTAGGCGCGAGAGTTGGCGTTGTAAGAGATACTAAGAAGAATATGATCTATTGGCGTATTGTATTCCGCGACGGCACTGTCTACGACTTCGCCTCGCCTATTAGGACGACTCCATGGGGCTCGGCGAGGGGGGCGAAGGAGATTCCGCCACGAGACGACTTGGACTCTGAACTACTAGCGCTTGAAGACAAGCCTGAGTACCTCGGTTTCCCAGAGCTGCCGAGGCCAAAACAGATGGTTAGAATCGTGGGGTCTCCTCTAAAAGTAAAGCAAGCCGGTGGGCAGTAATATGTCGGCTATAAACCCCCCGACTAAAGTCGTAGAGACCGACATATTAATAGTTGGCGGCGGGATGGCCGGCTGCGGCGCTGCGTTTGAGGCTAAGTACTGGTGCGGCTCGAAGTGTAAAGTCACGGTAGTGGAGAAGGCCAAGATAGAGAAGTCAGGCGCAGTGGGGATGGGCCTCTCTGCGTGTAACTTAGGCGAGTTCACAGAGGACCCCGCCGACCCAAAGCCCGAGGACTTTGTCTACTATGTGAGAAACGACTTGTTGGGTATTGTGAGAGAAGACATTGTGTACGACATAGCTCGCCATATGACTTCTACAATTAAGCTCTTTGACGAATGGGGGTTGCCCTTGTGGCGGGACCCAAAGACTGGCAAACTCTTAAGGACTGGCCGTTGGCAACATCCAATCCATGGCGAGTCGTACAAAGCAATTATCGCCGAGGGTGGTTGTTATAAATCCGCCGACGAGATATATGAAAGAGTTTTTATTACACATCCACTCCTCGACGAGAGAGTGCCTAATAGAATCGCTGGGGTTGTCGGCTTTGGCGTAAGAGACGGCACTTGCTATGTATTTAAAGCAAAGGCCGTTCTAGTCGCCTCTGGCGGCACCTCGCTACTATACCGCCCCAGGTCTGTGGGGGAGGGTATGGGGAGGACGTGGTACCCCACGTGGGCCTCTGGCAGCGCCTTGGCGATCCCCATACTGGCCGGCGCCGAGACTACGAGTCTAGAGTTCCGTCTGATTGTAGTGAGATTTAAAGACGCGTATGGGCCAGTGGGCTTTCCGTATCTACTACTTAAGATGAGGTCTACAGACGTGAAGGGTAGGCAGTGGGAGCCTCTCCCGGAGGAGGCTAAGAAAGAGTTGTCTAAGATATTCTACGACTTCGCCTTTGCGAGACCTACGCCCACCCCAATAAGGGCGTGGGTCACGATTACAAACCTCAAAGAGGGCCGCGGCCCCGACATTATGCAGACACAAGAGAGACTCCCCGACGAGGAGTCTCTCCATGTTTTGTTCGAAGACTATTTAGACATGACGCCGACGCAGGCTATATACTGGGCGGCTAATAATATCCACCCGCAGAAGACGCCCTCTGAGTTGGTGCCCACTGAGCCGTATATCCAAGGCTCTCACGCATCTCCAAGCGGCATGTGGGCCTCTGGTCCTCCGGACATTGCGCCGCCGGAGTATAAATGGGGCCCCAATAGAATGTTGACTGTAGAGGGCCTCTTCGGCGCGGGCGACACTGTGGGGGGCAGCGGCCACAAGTTCTCCTCCGGCAGCTTTACGGAGGGCCGCATCGCAGGGAAGTCCGCGGCGCGTTACGTCTTAACACAGGCAAAAGACTACAGACCCACTATTAGCAGCGACACAATTGAGCGCTATAAAGAGATTGTGTTTAGGCCAATGGAGTGGTATCATAAAAACAAGCCGTTGACTACCTCGCCCACTATGCCGTACCCATTGACGTATTGGTTTGAGATACACCCCAACTACTTGAACTGGTACCAGTTGTTAGTCAGACTACAGAAGATTATGGACGAGTACGCGGCGGGGGCTGGGATGTTCTACGTGACGAATGAGTATTTGTTAAACAGGGGGTGGGAGTTGTTGAAGATGTTGGAGGAGGACTTCCGCTACGCAGCCGCGGCGACTCTACATGAGTTGTTGAGAGTGTGGGAGGTGTACCACCGCCTATTAGTAGGCCAGGGCGTAGTGATTTCTATGCTACATAGAAAAGAGAGCCGCGGCTACTACCTAAACGCAGATTATCCATTCATTGACGAGGACAAGTGGCACGTCTTTGTAAACGCCAGGAGAGACCCCAAGACGGGCCAGTGGTCTGTTAGGACTGTACCTGTTATACACATATTACCGTAAAATGGACCCCTTTTTTCTTATTTTATTATTCATAGCGTCTTTTGGCATTGGCATAATAGGCGCTCTAGCCGGCATAGGCGGCGGCGTCCTCTTCACGCCTCTTATGATGGCGTTTACAGACTTAAACATTGATATTATCAGGTCTACAGGTCTGGCGCTGGCTATGATGGGCTCGGCGTTTGTAATTAGACAATTCATCGGAGCGGGGGCTACAAGAGTGAATTTTATTCTATTTGTAAGTCTTGCGCTGACAGTTGGGTCTATACTGGGGGCCTTCGTAGGACTGTCTTTAGTTAAAGAATACGGCAAGGTGGGAGAGGCCTACGTGAGGCTGTCTCTAGGCGTTTTAATTATTATCGTGGCCACAATTATGTTGACGTATAGAGAGGGCGGCGGCCGGATTAGAGGTGGAGAGGCGAGGGGTTTGGCAAAGGCGCTAGGTCTCTACGGCGTGTTTTACGACCCGTCGATAAAGGAGGAGATTAAATACACTGCGAGGAATCTACTTCCTTCATTTGTTTTATTCAGCGGCGTGGGTTTTATAAGTGGAATGTTTGGCGTGGGGGGCGGCTGGGCTTTGGTGCCAGTGTTAAATATCGTCATGGGCCTGCCTATTAAAATTGCAGTGGCTACGTCAAAGACTTCATTTATAGTGGGAGACATGCCCGGTTTCTGGGTCTACGTACACGAGGGTGCTGTAGAAAACCTCTTACTTGCCGCGGTGTTGCCTGGAGTGGCGCTTGGGTCGATAGTTGGGGCTAGATTAATGTTAGTGACCAGGGCCCGTGTTATAAAGATGGCGGTGGTGGCTGTGATGTTGATAGCTGCAGTGCAGTTAATAAATAGAGCGTTGTCAGTTTTGTTATGAATTCAGAGAAGGTCTTTGCTAATATTCTATTCTTCCTCTCTATCGTCAGTATAGTTATTATTGTAGTAACTGCAGTTGGAGAAGTAGCTGCTGGGGGATCTCTAAACATTTTTGAAGATTCTAGACATGGAGTCGCCAAGCCCCTCTGGTCCATGTTAGGCGTCTATATCTTCGCAACGACTCCACTGTTGGCGCTGGTTGTATTAACAGCGCTCTCCGCCGCTAGAAAAAATTTTAGTATTGTAGTACTGTCAGTTGTTATTATAGTATTTATGACTTTGGCGATGTTAGGTGTAGTTAAGGTATCACATTAGGTTATATTTACAGCTAGTTGTTAATAATGTATTTTTGTCTTTTTTAAGGAGGTGTGCATGACAGCTCCTCTAGAGCCATACGGCGGGAGACTTGTCTACAACGTCGTAGAGGATCGAGATAAGGCGGCTTCTATGTCTGCCGGGCTGCCTCAGTTAGAGATTGAGCCCACCTACGGCCCGGACGGGGCGCCGATTAGAAACCCCTATAGAGAAATTATGTCTATTACATACGGCTTCTTTAGCCCTGTGGAGGGCTTTATGACTAGGAATGAGGTAGAGTCTATACTAAAGGAGAGGAGGTTGTTAGACGGGTGGCTTTTCCCATATCCGCTTATCTTAGACGTAGACGAGGAGAAGATAAAGTCGGTGGGGGTGAAGGAGGGCGATAGAGTGTTGCTCACACTTAAGGGCAAGCCGCTGGCTGTGTTGGAGGTGTCTGAGATATATAAATTAGGCGATAGGAAGGAGTTGGCAGACGCCGTCTTTGGCACTCCCGAGCGCAACGGCGAGGTGGTTAAGAAACGATTTGATGAGAAACACCCCGGGTGGCTTATCTATAGAATGATGCGCCCCATGGCTATAGCTGGAAAACTCACTTTAGTAAACCCGCCGAGGTTTAAAGAGCCTTACTCGCGGTTCTGGATGCCGCCGCAGGTTTCAAGAGAGTACGTCAAGTCGAAGGGTTGGAAGATTGTAGTTGCGCACCAGACGAGGAATGTCCCCCACGTTGGCCACGAGATGCTTATGAAATTCGCCATGTTTGTAGCAGGTGGGAATAGGCCAGGCGACGCGGTATTAGTCAATGCCATAATTGGCGCTAAGAGGCCCGGCGACTATGTAGACGAGGCGATTTTAGAGGGGCACGAGGCTTTGAATAAATTTGGCTACTTCCACCCAGATAGACATGTAGTGACTATGACTCTGTGGGATATGCGCTACGGCAACCCGTTGGAGAGTATTCTCCACGGCATAATTAGACAAAACATGGGGGCCACACACCATATGTTCGGCCGTGACCACGCCGCCGTTGGCGAATACTTCGACCCATACGCCACGCAGTATTTATGGACGAGGGGGCTGCCCTCATATGGCATAAACGCGCCTCCTAATGAAGTGGACAAGGGGCTTAAGATACAGCCGGTGAATATGGGAGAGTTCGCCTATAACCCAAAGACCGGCGACTATACCTACTTGGGCATGTCTTATGGAGACTATAAAGAGCCCCCGCTTACAAATCAGCCGGTGGAGCGTATATCTGGGTCTTTCCTCCGTGGGGTAATTATCGAGGGTCTTAGGCCTCCAAAAGTTGTCATGAGGCCAGAGGTGTATGACGTTATTGTAAAGTGGTGGAGAGTCTACGGATACCCCTACGTCACAGATAGATATCTAAAAATTAAAGAACAGGAGTTAGAGGTAGAGCTATGAGCTACAAAATCGGCTTGTTAATAGACGAGAAGAGGTTTGAGGCAATTAAAGACTTACCCATCGCGCAGGGCCTTAAGTCTATGTTCGGAGGCGAGATTAAAATACTCGAGGTGCCGGTGGACGAAGAGACTGCGAAGAAGATACTGGCCGCCTTCCCCGCGGCGAGGATAGACGCCAGAGGTTTTCTAGAAGACCTCCCAGTGGCTTTTAAGCGGGCGTTATTTGAAAGCATAGTGGCCACTAAGTCGATAGGCAAAGAAGCGTTTGAAGAAGTATTTAAGGACATTGACAAGATTAAAGAGGCTGCCGCCAAAGAGAAAGAGTACATACCCCCGCCGGGTTGATATTCTACATTTTTTTGAAATAAAATTTTTTAGTGCATCTCTAGGTTTTATTGCATGTGGAGCTACGACCAAGTATTAGAGAAGTTTTGTATATGTGACTTATTGATGTATTTAAAAGCTAGAGATGGCGTTGTTTTCTTCCCCGGCGAACACGCCGGTAGGCGTGTAGAAGAGGTAGTTAAGGGTAGTGGCGGTGTGGTTATAGCAACAAAGAAGGGGGACGTAGAGCATATCTTTGTAGTTAGGAAATCGGCATATTGGAAGAAGGCGCCGTTGGTGGAGACCGCAGTGGTTTTGTAGATCTATTTTTCATGGTCCCCCGTTTTTTAATCTCTGCGCCCAAGGGGATGTCTGGAAAGACTATAGTGACGCTGGGGGTTATATACGGCTTGGCGAAGAGAGGGCTGAGAGTGGCTCCTTTTAAAGTGGGGCCCGACTTCATAGACCCTACCTATCACAGCTGGGCGTCGGGGAGGCCTGGGCGTAATCTAGACCCCGTGTTGATGGGAGAGGGGGGGGTGTTGGAGAGATTTGTAAAATACACTGTAGATGTCGACATAGCTGTAATCGAGGGGGTCCTAGGCCTCTACGACTCGCCAGACGGCGTGTCTGAAGTGGGCTCCACTGCCCAAGTTGCCAAGTTGTTAAAGGCCCCCGTGGTTTTGGTATTGAACGGAGACCGGGTGAATAGGACGTTGAGGGCGGTGGTGAGAGGTCTCAAGTCTTTCGACCCCGGGGTGAAGATAGCGGGGGTTGTTTTGACAAATGTAACTTCTAAACAGGCGGAGAAGATCACAAAGTCGCTTTCTGAAGAGGGCGTGGAGGTATTTGGCGCAGTTCTCAAGTCGAGCGCCTTGGAGAGGGCGTTTGAGTATAGACACCTCGGCCTCGTGCCTATTGACGAAAGGGGCGACGCGCCGACGCTTGCAGATGTCTTAGAGAACTACGTAGTGCCCTACCTTGACTTAGACAGGTTTATAGATATTGCCCGCTCCGCAGAGCCTGACGGCGACTTTAAACAAATTAGTGAAGTGACGGCGGCTCCTGGGAGGAGGTGTAAAGTCGGCATTGTGAAAGACAACGCCTTTACTTTCTACTACCCCGAGCTTATAGAAGAGGCGACTTTTTTAGGAGAGCCTATTTTTCTAAAGGCCTCGGAGGGGGATTTTGTAGACGAGGTGGATTTAGTAATAGTGGGCGGCGGGTTCCCAGAGGTATATGCAGAACGGCTTGAGAAAAATAAGTCTTTTCGAAAGTCTCTACTTGAATATATCCAACGGGGTGGGAGAGTGTACGCAGAGTGTGGGGGGTTGATGTACCTCACCTCTTCTATTGTTATAGATAGAGACGAGTACGAAATGGTGGGGGCGATAGACGCAGTGACTATACTACTTAGGCGGCCGGTGGGGAAGGGCTACGTCTGGGGGTCTGTGGTTAGAAACACCCCCGTGGCTCCTGTAGGCACGAAGCTGCTGGGGCACGAGTTCCACTATTCTAAACTTATCCCAAGGGAGAGGCTAGAGCCTGTGATTAAGCTAGAGAGGGGGGTGGGCATCGGCGGTGGTTGGGCCGGCGTGGTTAAGTGGAATATGCAC
>CAMLLK010000002.1 GCA_946480885.1 uncultured Thermoproteales archaeon | reverse complement strand
CATACGAGATAACCGTTTGTGACTGGAGTTCAGACGTGTGCTCTTCCGATCTGTTTTGAGGATGAGGTCCAGTAGTGGTTCCATATAATAGCCCTCCTGAGGATTCTAAGTAAGAGGACTAGGAACTTGATTGTCGTGATTGATGGGAGCACACCTGTTCCTACAGACCCCGGCCGCAATATTGGCTCGCTTCGTTAGGATTGTAGGAACCTCGGTAGATATGTGGTTATCATATCCCAGGGACCCAGCAACTCACCGAGCTGTGTCTTCACGGCTGACAAGATACGGGGGTGTTAGCACCCATTGTGTTGACCGCGTTCCCGGCTGGGCTTGGTCATGGTCAACGCTGACCCAACTGTTGTACCGCTTAAAGCGAGCAATGACTCGGAGGTGCTCAGGTTCATCGCGTACCTACACGGCGTAGGAGGCACGCCACGATTAACTTCATCACGTTCTGCGTGCCCTATGCGCCAACGTAGTAACTCAATGCCCGAAGCAAAGCCTTAGCTATGGGTGTCCCCTTAAAGTAACTAACGCTACCAAACCACTTCATTACCTCAAGACCAACAAATGTAGACACAACGCACTTAATGTTCGGCGATCAGGTTTGGATCCTAAACGGTAAAATTTATAACTTTACTGCCCGGTTTGTATGTGAGCTTGGCTGAGGAGATCAAGCGGGTTTTGTTGGAGCATCCGGAGATCTTGGTAGAGGTCCTCACGGCTAAGCCGGAGATAGTCTACGAGGCGCTGGCTAAGTTGACGCCTTGGCAAAACCTAGCCACCAAGGACGACTTGAGGAGGCTGGAGGAGAAGATGGCTACGAAGGAAGACTTGAAGAAGTTAGAGGAGAAAATGGCAACTAAGGAGGAGTTGAGGGCGGTTGAGACGTCCCTCAGGGAGGAAATAAGGAGGGTCGAAACGTCTCTTAGAGAGGATATGAGGAGGCTCTGGCTTGCGCTAAACGCCCTGGGCGCCAGGTGGGGGGTTCTTAGCGAGGACGCGTTTAGGGACGGCGTGAGGGAGCTACTTAAGGATGCGGGGTATGCCGTGGAGAGGTGGGTTTATTACGATGATAAGGGCTATGTCTATGGCTACCCAAGCGAGGTTGAGCTGGACATAATAATTAGGGATGGGAGGACCCTAGCCGTTGAAATAACGTCGGCTCTGAAGAGGGGTGACTTACAGCAGATTAAGAGGAAAGTTGCGTTGTTTAGTACAGTTACTGGTAGGAGGGTTGATGTTGTGTATGTGATAACGCCGTTTATCCACGACAGGAACCCCGACGGCGTAGCAGCCGTCGCGAGCTCCATGGGTATCATCGTGGTGTGGCCTAAGCCGTGACGCGGCCTACCTCCGGTGGGTTGCATCAGCCGGTTAAGTGAAGGCGATACGCGTAGCCCTACCGGCTCGGCGAAATGCGTTGATGAAGCCGGCGGCAATATAGAAAGGTATCTGTTGCTCTCTACTCTTGACAATCAACAGATTCTGAATCTCCAGAGGGGTGGAGAGCGTCGGTGGGGCTCAGGCGTTGGGGTGTTCGGCGAATTCGTCCCGACGAGGGTCCGCGACTTTAGAGGTGCGCCGAGGCTCTGCATTGCGTGGAATCTCCGCATTGGCGTTGCGCCGCGACTTCCTCTCGGCGTCTGCTGTCGGTCGGCGGCGCGATCTGCCTTTATCGAGCCGTCTGCGGTCTAGGCGGCTGGTTGGGTCCGTCTCCGTATGGGGAGAAAATATATAAAGTGGGACTGACATGTGGGACGTGATCAGGAAGGTGGACGGCAAGGGGAGGCTATTCCTCGGCAGGGACTACGCGGGGAGGACAGTCTATATCGTGGAGGTTGGGGGCGGCTTGGTGGTGACGCAGGATAGGGACTTAGCCGAGAGGGTGAGGGCCCTCGGCGTCAAGGCGCTTCTAGAGGTCTACTACAGACTGCTCGACCTGGTCGGCGAGCCTGCTGCAGAGGATGTCGAGAGGGCGGTGGAGGAGGCCGTATGGAGAGATGTGTCGTCGACACCTCGGTCTTGATCTCTAAGCGGCTCGACGTGGCGCTCCAATGCGCAAAGCGGTACGTGACTTCGGTAGTTCTGCTGGAGTACATGACGTGGGCCAGAAGGTCGGCCGAGGAGGCGGCGGAGCCGAGGAGGCGTGGCTACGTTAGGCTTCTACAGCTGTTGCCCAGCCTCCTCCGCCAGCTCGACATAAGAGTTGTAGATGGAGTCACGGTGGAAGACGTGGATATCGCCGTCAAGTGGGTTCTCGAAAGAGGAGTGAATCCCGGCGATGCCCTCATATCGGCCGTAGCCCGGAGACTAGACGCCGTGGTGATCACCAGGGACAGAGACTGGGAAAGGTTGCCGGAGGTCAAGAGCGTAATTCTGCCCTAGCCGCTGGCGCGGCAACAGAAAGCTCCAAAATAAAAATGATGAACCTGCCGCAGGTCAACGGCGGCGTCGTTGCAAAAGCATGTACTGAAAAGCAGGGTTTTTCGCGTCTGGCGTCAGCGAGGAGTGGCATGCGCGCAACTGCATCCAGCCGGTGGCCTGCGTAGTAGATTTAAACGTATAACTTGTCTATATTGTGGAGCAGGATCGTGCCGTGAAGTTGGAGCTTGACTGGAACAAGCTTGAAGAAGTCGTCGAGAGGGCAATACGCAAAGCAAGGACAGAAGAGCTTAAGGAGGTGGCCGAAGCCATAAAGACTCTGGCCGACTACATGAAGACTGGTTTCGAGGCGATGTTTAAAGCTATTGAAGAAATGCGTAAGACATACGACGAGCGGCTTAAAAGGGTTGAAGTCACCTTGGGGTATCTGGGTGGAAGGTGGGGTAGAGACTTGGAAAAAGTGGTTCTTGAGCTGTTCAAAGAGGCGCTTGAGCGCAGAGGCGTCGAGGCTGAGAAGGTGGAGAAGTTGACCCTCAAGACCGACGTCGGCGTGGTGGAGGTCGACGTCTACATCCACGACGGGAAGTGTTATCTAATTGAAGACAAGTCCGTGGCTTACGGCGACGATGTGGGGTGGTTCGCCTGGAGGGCTAAGCTGGCGGCCGAGGAGTTGGCGAGACAAGGCAAGAGAGTGGAGAGGCTTATCCTCGTCGCAGTCCACATAGACAAAGAGGCGCTGGAAAAGGCGAGACAGTTAGGCATAGACGTCATATACGGCAACGTCTTAGACTAGCCCCTCCTTTCGCCGGCGCTTAAACGTCTCTGCGGCACGCCGCGCAGAGGGCCGGAGGTCAAGGCTGTTGAAGACAGCTGTCTCGGCTTGTCTCTCGCCGAAGGCTGAGAAACAGCTTCTCAGCCGCATGGGCTTCATATGAGGCGCCCCGCGGGCGCTTTCGGCGGAGTAGACCGCAGACTCTGGGCCGTCCTCGGGGCGGCGTATTGTTTATATGTGGCAGACGGCTGGTTGCCATGCCTCGTTTTGGTAGTAGGGACGTGTCCGCCGGGGTGCGGCCATGAGGACTGTGGCGGTTAAGTTGGCGTCTAGGTTCTACGCAGATGATGCGGTGTTGGAGGTGTTGATGTCGATGCCGGGGATCTACAACGCGTACGTCGATGGGGACATGGCGGTGTTGGAGGTGGACGAGGCCGTGGTGAAGCCTGGGGAGGCTGTGAGGAACGCGCTTCTTAAGGCGGAGGAGCTGGGGCTTTCCTCTATTGCGTTTCCGGCGATTAGCACGGGGGTGTTTGGGTGTCCGTTTGACGCGGTTGCTGGAGAGATGTCGGCGGTTTTTAGGGATTTGGCGCCGCGGCTGAGGAGCGTGAGGAGGATCCTCGTCGTTCTCTACGGCGACGAGGCGTATAACAGGTTTGTGGAGGTTTTTAAAAAGGTGTTTATTGGCTAGCTGTGGCTTGGATTACCGCCTCTAGTAGGGCGATGAAGTCGCCTTCGTTTTTTATGGATTTTACGTAGTTGAGGAGTTCGGGGTCGTCGCCTAGGTCGAGTCTTTCGGCGGTTGTCTTGGTGTAGTCGGCGGTGTAGCCCGAGGCTGTGGGGCACTTCTTGTATGTGCCTGTTGTCATTTCCAGCGTCGCCTTGCCTCCCTGCATGGCGACTGTGGCGGCGGCGAAGGAGCCTCCTCTGCACTGCTCCACCGGGGCAACCTCCTCGAGGGTGAGGGTTGCCTGGATGTCTTCGCCGGTTTTGTAGATGTAGAAGCTGTGGAAGTTGTTTTCGTTGCGGGCTATTTTGTTGAAGGCGTCTACCCATTCTGCTATTTTTTCCATCTGCGTTGTGGGGCACAGCTATATAAATGTGTCTGCCGCGTAGGCCCAGGGCTATTCTTCTTGTATCACCGCGGCGTGTCTTGCTGAAAAGTAAACCTTTTTATTGGCCGTGTCTCCGCGTGACGTGGATTTGCCTCTGGTGGTGTATCTCCATAGCTGCCCCAACTGCGGGGGGCCATAACCTCCGACCGGCTGGCGGCGGGCCTGCCTTGTAGGGAGTGTCTTCCTCGGGCGTCGCGGCCGAGGTCGGTGGCTGAGGTGGTTGAGCTACTGCGGCGGAGGGGGGCGCTGAAGGGGCTGGCGTGGGTTGCGGAGTACCTTAGGGTGTATGAGGAGTTCTCGTCCTTCTTCAAGTCGGTGGTGGGGTACGACATGTGGGGGGCCCAGCGCCTCTGGGCTCGGCGTCTCGTGCGGAGGAAGAGCTTCGCCGTGGTGGCGCCTACGGGGTCGGGGAAGACCACCTTTCTTCTCGTGGCCGCCCTCCACCTGGCGAGGAGGGGGGCGCGGGTTCTTTTGATCTTCCCCACCTCCGCGCTTGCCCACCAGGCGCAGAAGAAGCTGGCGGCCCTGGCCGAGAGGATCGGGGTCTCTGTGCGGGTGGTGGCTTACCACTCCCTGCTGAGCGAAGGCGAGAAGAGGGCGGCGCTGGAAGCGGTGGAGAGGGGGGAGTTCGACGTGCTTGTGGTCACCTCTGCGTTTCTGCCTAGGCGCTTCGATCTGTTGAGCAGGTACAAGTTCGACTTCGTGGCGGCGGACGACGTGGACAGCATACTTAGGGCCACCAGCAAGAACATAGACAGAATCCTCAGGCTCCTGGGAGTCTCGGAGGAGGTGTTGAAGATGGCGCTTGACGTCGTCAACCTGGCTAAGCAACTGCGGCGGGCGGAGGTAGCCGGCGACCTGCGGGAGGCTGAGCGGCTTTCGCAGGAGCTCTCCTCTCTGCGGGCTAAGCTCCAGGAGGCTGTCAAGGGGCTTAGGCTGGGGGTGTTCGTGGCGGCGGGGGCCTTGGCAAAGGCGCGGAGGACCACCCGCCTCCTCCTCTTTAGGGAGCTTCTGGGCTTCGACGTGGGGGGCCGGGCGGAGGGGCTTCGGAACGTGGTGGACTTGTACGTGGAGGCGTCGCAGGACTTGGCGGCGCAGACGGTGGAGCTTCTGAGACGTCTGGGCCCCGGCGGCATCGTCTACGTGCAGGACAGAGACCTCGGCATGGCGATTGTGGAGAAGGCGAGGGAGGCGGGCATTTCGGCTGAGCACTTCTTTAGGCCGAGGCGGGGCGTGCTGGAGGCCTTCGAGAGGGGAGAGGTGTCTGTGCTCGTGGGCCTTGCCACGGCCAGATCCGCGCTGGTGAGGGGCATCGATTTGCCCCACGTCATTAGGTACGTGGTGTTCGTCGGCGTCCCCAAGTTCCGGTTTAGGGTTAGGATAGAGGAGTTCTCCATCCCGGCGTACCTGACCTTTCTCTACAACGTCCGCTCCGTTTTGTCCGGCGACCTTCGGCAGAGGGCTGACAGGCTGGTGGGCCAGCTCAAGCGCCTCGCGCCATATGCGTTGAGCGTTCAGGAGGCGCTTAAGAAGGCGGCGGAGGGCGGCGAGCTCTCCAGCTTCGACAAACATGCGGTGGAGGTGGTTAAGTCGGCGGTGGAGTTCGTGGAGGAGCTCCTCAAGAGGGACGACGTGAGGGCGGCCATCGAGTCGTCCACTGAGGTCAAGCTCGCGTATATAGACGGGGAGCTGTACGTCTTGGTGCCAGACATCACCACCTATATCCAGGGCAGCGGCAGGACGTCTCGTCTATACGCCGGCGGCCTCTCCAAGGGCCTCAGCGTCGTGATAGTGGACGACAAGAAGGTTTTCCACGCGCTCCAGCGGGAGCTGAGGCTCAGATTCGACGAGGCGGAGTTCAAGCACATAAACGAGGTGGACCTCGACGCGGTGCTGGCGGAGGTGGACAGAGACAGGAAGGCCATCAGGGACCTCCTGGAGGGGAGGGTGACCCCGGCGACGAGGGGCGTGGAGCTCCTCAGGACTGTGTTGATGGTGGTGGAGTCGCCCACCAAGGCCCGGACCATCGCCAACTTCTTCGGGAGGCCGAGCATGCTCCTCGTAGACGGCGTGCCGATATACGAGGTCTCCACCGGCGACGCCGTGTTGATGGTCACCGCCTCCCTCGGCCACGTCTACGAGCTCCCCACCTCGCTCCAGAGGGTGAAGGAGAGCCAGAGGGAGGTCCTCCTCAAGTGGTTCGGCGGCTTCAAGAGCAATGGCTACGACGGGGAGGAGTACGCCGTGATCGTGAGGGAGGACGGCTTTGTGCCTGTGTACAACAAGATCTGGAGGTGCCGCAGCGGCGTCTATGTGGACGATGCCGATGTTCCGCCCGACTGCAGGCCGCTGGACGTCCTCACGGCGATTAGGAACATAGCGGTGGAGGTGGACACTGTGCTCATCGGCACGGATCCGGACGCCGAGGGTGAGAAGATAGCCTTCGACCTCTACCTCGGCCTCCGGCCCTACGTCTCCGACATAAGGAGGGTGGAGTTCCACGAGGTGACGCGGCGGGCCATCCTAAACGCCCTGGCGAACCCGAGGGCCGTGAACTACGCCCTGGTGAAGGCGCAGATAGTGAGGCGCGTGGAGGACAGGTGGCTGGGGTTCGGGCTCAGCAAGATCCTCCAGCGCAAGTTCGCCAACCCGAACCTCTCGGCGGGGCGGGTCCAGACGCCGGTCCTGGGGTGGGTGGTCAAGACCTACGAGGAGTCCCTCAAGAACAAGATGTACAACGTCGAGCTACAGCTGGACGACGTCGACCTCAGGCTTCAGCTGCCGGCCGAGGCCCTGCAGAAGCTGAAGGAGAGGAGGAGGATAGGGGTAAAACTCGCGGCGAGGGAGGAGAGGGTGGTGAATCCGCCGCCTCCCTACACCACCGACGAGCTCCTCCGCGACGCCGTCAATAAGTTGGGCCTGTCGGCCGACGCCGCCATGAGGGTGGCCCAGGACCTCTTCGAGAGCGGCCTCATCACCTATCACCGCACCGACAGCACCCGCGTCTCCGCCGCGGGTCTGGCCATCGCCAGGGAGTACATAATCAAGCGGTTCGGCGAAGCCGCCTTCAGGGCGAGGACGTGGGGTGCCGAAGAGGAGGGCGCCCACGAGGCCATCAGGCCGACGAGGGCCGTAGACGTGGAGGAGCTGAGGGGGCTTGTAAACGCCGGCGTGTTGCAGCTCGCCGTGAGGCTCACCAGGAACCACTACCAGCTTTACGACTTGATCTTTAGGCGCTTTATGGCCAGCCAGATGGAGCCCAGCGTGGTGAAGGTGGCGAAATACGCCGTGGAGATAGACGGCTACGTGGCAGAGGTGGAGAGGACCATCGACGTGAAGCACCAGGGTTTCCAGGTCATGTACCAAGTCACGCCGGTGGAGCCCGAGTTGCCCACGGGCACCATAGAGGTGACGATAAAGAGGTACCGCCTGATCAGGAGGATACTGTCGCAGGCCGACGTCTTGGCCTTGATGCGGCAGAGGGGGATAGGCAGGCCCAGTACCTACGCCAGGATCCTGGAGGTCTTGGCTAGGCGCTACTACGTATACGTCGCCGGGCGCAGGAAGCTCATGGTCCCCACCAAGAGAGGCATAGAGGTGTATCACTTTCTAGAAAACAACTTCGGCAACCTAGTGTCCGAGGAGAGGACGCGCCTCATCGAGCAACACATGGACGCCATAGAGGCCGGAAAGGCCCGCTACGAGGAGGTGCTGTACGAACTTTTCAACGAGTTTAAAAAAGAGGTCTTGCCACGCCTTGCGGGAGGGTAGCGTCCAGCTACCTAGTTGCCTATCCCTATCTTTGAACATCTCCACGGCCGTCTCTGTTCCCCGGCGACGGCGCCGTCGTTTCCCACGCCTCCTAGCTCAGAGGTGTCTACTACATTGAGCCAACTGCCGCCGAGGAGCTCTAGGCACGTAGTTGGGCAGTCTAAGCGGCACGGCAGCTCTTCCTTTGAGTATGTGCGATACGCCGCGAAGTCCTCCACGGCTCGGCCTGGCAGAAGGCCCGCAGAAGTAGGCCGCCGCCAGGAGGCCGGACAGGAATCGGCGGTCCCCAGCGCCTCGTCTTTGCAGAAGACGTATAGATTTGGCCCGCGGTTTTTAGACGTGTATGTATATGCCAGGCTTGAGGGGTAGGGCGGCGCGTTTCTTGCCGCCGAGGTCTGGCGCCGCCTTGTCGTCGGCGTCGTAGATATCCAGCGGGACGCCGAGGGTCTTCTCGAGGTAGGTTTTGTATGTGTTGAGGGCCTCCAGCTCGTCGAACTTGTCGGCGGCGGCTATCAACGTCCGCATCTCGTCGCCCAGCGTCTTGACCATGTCCACGAGCCGCTTGGCCGCCTGTGGCGGGACGCCGGCTTGTACCGCGGCGCGGACGTCGCCGCCCAGGGCCGCCTTGACCCAGGCGAAGTTTCTGTTGACGTATATCGAGATCTTCTTGGCGGCGGGGCCGAAGGCGGGTATCTTCTTCACGTCCTCGATCAACATGTCCACGTACCTCTTGGCCAGGAGGGCGGCGGGATCCGGCTTGAGCGTGGGCCAGGGTGCTGTGGCGGCAAAGCCGTTGCCGCCCAGCATAGCCCACAGCTCCTCGGCCAGGTGGGGCACCAAGGGCTCCATTGCCACAACCCACGCCTTAGCCGCCTCCTTCGCCAGGGTAGACGGCTTATCCACCATGGAGAGGTACTGGTCGAAGACGGACTTGAGGTTGAAGAGCACCTCCACGGCGGCCTGCCTCACCCTCACCTTCTCGTAAGCCTCTTTAGCCCTCTCCAGCGCGTTGGCGACCTCGGCCAGGAGCCACCGGTCCACCCAGGTGGGGGCGCGGTCTTCCGCCGACTGGGCGATTTTCTGCACCAGGCTGTATATGGCGGCTAGGTGTTGGGCGTTGCGGCGGGCCTCTGCGTCTCTGAAGTCTAGGTCTTGCTCCACCTCGGCCGCCACCGCGAGCGTGGCCCTCAGCGGGTCAGGCCCGTACATCGCCACGGCCTTGTCCAGGGGGAGGACGTTCCTCTTGGACTTGCTCATCTTCTCGCCCTCCCGCAGGACCCAGCCGTTTGCCACAATCTGGCGGGGCCACTTGTCCCTGGGGAATATGGCCACGTGGTTGAAGATGAAGAAGGTGAGGTGGTTGGGTATGAGGTCTTTGCCCGAGTTTCTGGAGTCCAGGGGGTACCAGTACTCGAACTCCTCTCTGATCGCCTTTAGCGCCTCCGGCGGGACTCCGGTCTTCTTCGCCACCTCCCCGACGTCGCCAACGCCCAGGAGGACGAAGTCCCAGAACTCCTCGGTGAGTTGCTCCGGCTTGAGGCCGAACTGCCTTAT
Source organism: uncultured Thermoproteales archaeon (assembly GCA_946480885.1). Next base: position 7,524 of record CAMLLK010000002.1, on the reverse strand, counting down.
CTTCTTTATCACTGTGTAGTAGGCCATGTATATGGTGGAGTCGCTGAGGCTCTCCACGACCCAGCCCGGGCTCCAGGGGAGCGGCGTCCCCAGGCCCCGGGTCCTGGCGCAGGCCCGCTTATCCAGCCAGTCCACCGTGGCGAGGAACTGCGCCTTGGCGTCGCTGGGGACGATGTTTATCTCCTCTATGAGCTTGCGGGCCGCCTCCTTCCACTTGGGGTCGCCGTAGTTCAAGAACCACTGGTCCTCGAGGACCTTCACCACGATCTCGGTGCCGCAGCGGCAGTACACAGGCTTGTTCATTATGTCGTACATAACCCCGCCGAGGCCCGACTCCACGAGCCACTTGGATATGAACTCCCTCGCCTCCCTGACGGGCCTCCCGGCGAAGTACATCTTAAACACTGCCCTCAGCATAGACCTCGCAGGCTCGCTTAGGTGTGCGCCTACGCGCCCAACGACGTCTTCTCTCATAACGCCTTTTGTATACTCCGCTGAGTAAACCTCCCTAGTTGCCTCCTCAAGCGCGGGGTCTGTCTGGCTCTTAATCCCCATACGCTCCACAACCTCCTTAGCCGGGTAGTCGCCATAGCCCTCGACTCGGATCAGCGGAATTAGCCTCACTGCGTTTAAATCCCTCAGCGCGGCGTAGTCGTAAGGCGCGTGGGCAGGCACAGACATAACTACGCCTGTGCCCACCTTGGGGTCTACAAACTTTGCCTCATATACGGGGACCCACTCCCCAGTCACTGGGTTCTGGACGGAGCGGCCTACAAACTCCCTCCCCCTGGCCTCTCTCAAAATCCTCACATCCCCCTGGAAAGACAGCCTAAAAGCCGCGTCTTTACTCACTACCATTTTGCGGCCGTTGTGCTCAATAACGGCGTATTCGGCGTCTGGGTTAATCCACATATTTGTAACGCCCAGCACCGTCTCTGGCCTGAGCGTCGCCGCAGGAAAGACAAGCCCCTCCCCATCGGCGAAGTAAATCAACGTCCACTGGCCGATCTCGGGCTCTTTGTCGTCTTTTGTGTCATGAGCGCCCACTGGCATTGAGTGGCGGGGGCACCAGCCGACGGGATGTCTCCCCCTCACAATCAGCCCCCTCTCCCTGAGCTTTTCAAACTGCCACTGTATGAAGCGCTGGTACTCGGGGTCGATAGTCGTGAACTCCCTAGTCCAGTCAATGCCTAGGCCGAATTTCTGCATCGCCCTTTTTGACTGCTCGTGGAAGTACCGGGCCAGGTACAGGGGGTTGCCCATTTTTTCAATCTCATCTTTAGGGACTCCGTATATCGCCATGTACTCCTCAATAACAGTCGCGTCGCCTGAGGCAATTGCCTCTGCGATGGTCAATATCGGAGTGCCCGTGTAGTGAAATCCCATGGGGAATAGAACGACGCGGCCCATGTGTCTGTGAAAACGCGCCAACACGTCGGCAATTAAATACGTCCGCCCGTGGCCAATGTGAATAGCGCCGTTGGGATAGGGATATGCCGCAGTTATGAAAAACTTGGGAAACCCAGGCCTCGGCTCGGGCTCATACACCCGCGCCTCGGCCCACCTCGCCTGCCACTTCTCCGCCAACTTGAGAAAGACAGTTGCTAATTCGCTCATGGGAAATAAAAACCCTGTGATTAAAAGCTTTAATATCCACCGCCACAACCTTTAAACGTCACCCCCATGGGCGCCTCCCACTGTAGCATCTCCTCATCGCCAGCTTACATACGTCCAAATTCTCAACGGCCCCGGACGCCTCAGTTTACCGTACGCCGGACGTCGCGGCGGATCTTCCTACTAATAAAACCCCGGCGCCTAGCCCCATCAACATCTACAATATTCAACGCGCCAAAGGCTTGTGAAACGGCGCCCCCTTTTTAACATGCCGAGGGCTAAAGCCCCATTTAGCAACACCTAGGCACACCCCGGGCCTCAGCCCAGAGGAGGTCTCAACGCTGAGCACAAGACATGTCTTGCCATCTTTGCCAGTAACGACAAAACGAGGGACAAATCCCACCCCCAGGGGATTAGAGACAACAAGTTGATGCCCCTCTCTACCTTCGCCTTTCCAACTCCATGAGGGCTTGCATAGATGCTTAACCACCTGCCTAAGGTCCCCTAGGGGTATGGAACTGGTATCTTTCTAAGTTCCTCATAGGTAATTTCGCAGTCGCATATCCCCAATATTGCCTTTGCCTTGTAATATCTGGGGTGGCCGAACATGGGCCACCTCGGCGCGTTGTACTGAGTCAAGCTGGGGATAAACACTTTCACTAATTTAAGGGGCTCAGCGCCTTTATATTCATACCAATAGTAGGGAGGTAGCAGAGATAATCTATGGGACAGTCTCTCCGGCCCCTCGCCTCTGGGCATCTCAATTTCCTTAGCTCTTTGGAAAAACATTTCGTAGAGCCTCCGCAAGTTCTCCTCGTAGCCCCAGTACCAAACCACTCTGAATAAATTATCCGCCTCGGAGGGATCAGCATCTTTATCCACGTAATACAGTGGGCTGTCCCCTCCCATCTCTTTCTTTATCCGTCTGGCAGTATACATAAAGGAGAAGGCTTGGCCTATCTCCCCCAAGGCCTTGGCCAACGCCTCTTCGAACGTGAAGCCGGCTCCCCCGCCGGGCATATAGGCGTATACACTCCTCTTAGCTAGGAGATGGGCCGTCACTACGTAGACCCCCCTCACATCTGTCCTCCATAGAAAGACGTGTAACTTATAGTCCAGAGGCTTGGGCCTAGCGCCTACAAGTCTCAAGGCCTCTTCCAGCGTCAATTTGACCTTATAGGGCGGGATGTCGCTGTGCCACCCAAGATTTACCGCATCCCGCTCCACGAACTCCAAGGCGCCTCTGTAAATAGCCTCTAACCCCACTCCTGTGGAAAGTCCTCCGCTGGAGGAGTAGCCTATTAACTCCTCGCCTTTAACCGGCCTATACCCAAAGACCACGATCTGCGCAGGCACCAGAGGCCTCTCTCCCCCCTCAAGCCTCACCCAGCCTATATATGATTTCTCGGTGAATGGCTTGAAGGGCACTCTCTGCTGAGGAGCTAAGAGGGGAATATCCCCAGGCCCAAGCGCGGGCTCGCCCAGTTCCGAGTATTTCCCCAGGAGGGGTTTAAATGAATGTATCAAAGGCAGAGTTCTCTCTAGCGCCTCCCCCAGGGCTGATTTAACCGCCTTAAGAGGCGTGAGACCCTTGCCTGCATGGGGTATAAATTTAAAATCGAAATACGGCGATCTGTAGGCGACTCCCAAGTCTAAATCGGAGACCTTGGCATTGTGAATGGGAAAATCGCTGAACCTCGCCACGGATATATAGGATGGCGCGAAGAGGTGGCCGACACGTCCAACGTTTTCAAAGAGCCAAATTTCGTCTAGTAACTCCTCGAGCCTCTTCATAACCCCGAGCTCACCTCCTCGGGGGCGCACAGCGGCGTTAAATAAATTTTAGCTACGTCTATGTAGAAAGATTGGAAATCAACGAGCACGGCCCTGCCCCTTAGCTCGTCAACGCTCCGTCTTATTATCAACGCAGTTAAATACGCCAGAAATTTGAGATAAAGGGGGTTGGAGGGCAGAGCTTCTCTGTCGGCGTAGTCCCTTACAGCTCTGAAAAGCCAGCCGGTTGAAGCCGTAAGCTGTTGCTCTAGGCACAAATAGCCAGGGCTGCCGGGCTCATACAGAGGCCCTATCACGCCTAGATCCAGCGCTAAGAACACCGGCATATACCGGAAACCGAAGCGTTTAGCCTCCTCCTCTATCCGCTTGAAATAAGAGGGTCTCCATGAATCGGAGGCGTACACCCTCAGCCCACCCCCCAGCTTGACCCCAGACTCCACAAGCGCCTCTCTCAGCGTTTTGGCGAGGATCCCCTCGCCTATAACCTCCGCCTCCCGTGTCACCTCTACCTTTAGGAGAAAGCCAAGCCGCGGGTGAGACTTCCCAGATCTCAAAGCCTCAATAATCTCGTCGCATTCCCTTACGTTACTACACTCTATTAGGAACGACTCCTCGAAAAGGCCTCTGAGAACCACGATCTCCGTGGGCGAAACCCTCAGCGCCCTCATGGCTTGGAATACGGTTTAAAGAAGTAGAGGCCTAGCAAGAAGACGGCGAGGGAGGCGGTTGCTGGGTAGTAGAGCATGTCCAGCGGAGGCATGCCTCCCAGCACGGCTGATCTGGCAAAGGCGGCTGTGTAGCTGGTGGGCGTTGAGAGGGCGAAGTTAGCCAAGTCCCTGGGCATTACCTCGATGGGTATGAAATAACCCGTGAGAAAGGCGAAGGTTAAGTACAAGAGCACGGCGACTAGCATCATAGTATTGGCCTCCGCCTTTCGCATTACCACGACGTTGGTCAAGAGGAGGGCCAATCCTGCGAAAAAGAGAAAGTTCAGCATATAGGAGGCCCAGAGTTGCCACGTCGCAACGAGCATAAATACGTCGACCCTATGCACCGCCTCGGCCACGGACAAAATCGCAAAGATGCCCACGAAAGAGGACAACAAGGTAGCCGCCACCGCCGCCAAAGCCAGCCTAAGCCTCCCGATCTTCGAAATAGCCGCCCTTTTGTTCAAACCGGTGGAAACCACAGAGCTTAGAATGCCCAAAGTCCCCGTTATCCCAGCCCCCATGGCTTCTACTAACACCAACACCGTAGCCACGATCGCAGGCCCCATGGCCAACGGCGTAGAGCTCCCCCCGTCCCCCAAGACTTTTAATGTGATATTAACCGGGAGGTTGAGGTTTGGATAGAAGGCGTAGTACAGCGCCCCCTCCACCGCGCCCCTCACCACAGGCCCCCAGATGCCGGAGGCCGAATACACCGCCACAACGGTGCCGTTGACCACCACCAACGTCGCCGGCGTCCTCAACCTAGCCGTGGCATTTAGGACAAACGCCGTGGGATCTCTCACCTCCTCCACGACTCTCAAGTCGAAGGTGCCGTTAAGCGCCTCCCTCAGCACGTCCCCAAGCTCCCCCCTGGCGTATAAAAACACCGGCGCTTTCTGCTCCTCGCCGCCCCCGCCGTAGAGTGCGCCGAATATCAACATGAGAAGAGCCGGGAACAACACCATCCAGAAGAGAAACGACCTGTTCCTTAGGCTGGCTTTTAGGAAGAGGACTGCGCTAGACATACCCCGCCAGCTTCCTAAAGGCGTTGAACATATCCGGAGACTCCACGTTGATAAAGACGGCATCTGCGAGGCCCTCCAAGACTCTCGGCAAATCTCTAAGATCCCCCACCTCCACCACTTTCTCCCCACCGTCTGAAAACCTCGCCCTCACTCTCCACGTCCCGCCGTATTTTCTAGCTATCTCCAGGGGCGGGCCCTGCTCCACCACTCTCCCCCTCACTATCACCGCCACCTCCCACGCCCTTGAGGCAATGGAGAGATCATGGGTAGAGAAGAGGACTGAGACCCCGTCCCCCCTGGCAAGCCCCTCGAAGAGGGCCACAAGCTCAACCCTAGCGCCTGGGTCCAAGCCCGCCTCAGGCTCGTCTAGGATGAGCAACTCGGGCTCTCCAAGTAGGGCCGACGCGATGTCCACCCGCCTCCTCTGCCCAGTGGAGAGCTTTCCGTAGAGCCTCCTGGCCAACTCCTTAGCCCCTACCTTGTCAAGGGCATTTAGAATCTGGCGGAGGGATGGGCGCAGACCCGCCAGCCTAGCCGCCAGTTCTAAATTCTCCACAACTGTCAGAGTGTCCATGAGGGAGAAGCCCTCCAGAACCACCCCTATCCTCTTGGCAATCCTGCTGGAGAGCTCCCCCCTCACCTCTTCTCCGAAGAGGTAAACCCTACCCCCATCTAGCCTCCTCAACCCCAAAACCCCCTCAATCAGCGTGGTCTTGCCCGCGCCGTTAGGCCCCACAAGCGCCGTCACTCCCCTCCTCACCCGCAGAGAAGCTCCGTCAAGAGCAATTACCTCTCCGTACCTCTTCCTAAGGTCAATTGCCTCAATCAAAAACTCCATAGCCCAACGCGAGGGCCAGCACAGGCCTCTCGTGCCTTTCCAAGCCTAGGGCCTTGGCAACTGCTCCCCTATTAAAACCTGCGATCATAACCGAGGATAGGCCCTCCGCCGTAGCGGCTAGGTGCATATTCTCCGCCAATGCCCCCGCGTCCACTAGGCAGTATTTGTAAAATGCTTTTCCATATTTCCACATGCCTCTGGAGAGATCAGCCACTAGGAAGATGGCCACTGGCGCGTTCTTGAACTCGCCCTGGGCGAAGGACTCTGATAGGGCGTGTGGATAACACGGGCGGCAGACGACGCCTAGCCTATGCGCCGAGTAGTGGTAGTAATATAGACCGGGGTCGAGCCCCTCCACTTTAAATGCGGCAATGTATACATCAATGCAGTGTAAACCCCCCGCGCTCGGCGAGGCTCGCAACGGGTAATCCAATATTCCGTAAATACCGTCGCGTCTCTCCGTAACGCCGGCCGCGGCAAATAGGATGTTAGCAATAGACTGCAACGACACCGGCTTAAATGGATTAAAAACCCTTTCGCTCCTCCTCCTTGCGATGACTTCAAAGAGGGGCGCTCGTAGACCCGTTGGAGGGGGCAATTCCACGGCCTCTCTATACTCCTTAACTAATTTTAACTGTGATGGCAGGCGGTTTACGTAGGGATCCTCAACGGGCTCTAGCTCCTCGTCTATTCTAATCACCGCCTCTAAGTCCTCCATACGTATACGGGAGCTACTAGCGTTCTCGGGAGGCCAAGCCGGTGGTTCAACGCGATTCTCCACGTCTTTGTAGCCAGACGACCCGCCAATAAGCCGGCCAGCGCCAGCCCCGTTGCTAACCCCCTTTCTCCCTCAGCGTAGAAAGAGCGCAACGCGCTAACCACCGGTATCACCGCCAATGACCCCGGGGTTTTTAACTTAAGCCGTAACGGCGCCATCTCAGCCTCATTGACCACCTTATACGCCTCTCCTGCTGATACCACGGCGAGATCCAGATATCGATAGGCCTTTAACTCAAAGTACATAGAGGCCGCCTCTTTCAACTCTTCCGGCAAGGGGAGCGTCTCGTCGAAGCCGTGCCACATCTCCAGTTCGGCCTGCGGCGAGGGAGGGGACGGCTCGGCGTTCATGACATACATCGCCGTGAGGGATTTCTCAAAATCCCAGTAGCTCAAAGGCGCTTTCAAAGGCCTTGACATATATCTACTTCTTAGGTACATACCTCACTAAAGGCCATAATATATATGTATTCATGAGCGCGTGCGCCAGCCATGCGCTAAGCAAACCGCCCCATAAAAATAACATTGTAAACGCGAAGTCATCAAGTAGCTTAACTACGCGTAGATACATAGGCAATCTCCTCCAAATAACAAACAAAAGCGTTCCAAATGCCACTACTGCTGGGGTAGGCCACGCGTCCTTAACAAGCATTAAAAACACCCCCCTGATGGACTCCTCGCCAAGCACATATACCCAATTCCCAGCCACACCCAGATAACCCCTGCCCACGTAGGGTGAGCGAACCTCCTCGATGAGAGGAGCGTC
>CAMLLK010000001.1 GCA_946480885.1 uncultured Thermoproteales archaeon | reverse complement strand
GAGAGGAGAGGGCGGCCAAGGGGAAGACGGCAGAGGCCAGCCGTCTAGCGGCCGAGAACAAGCGCCTAGAGCCCCGTAGCCGTGCCGAGGCGCCCGAGTGGCTTAGGCATAACCTCTGGGTGCAGAGGCTTAGGGGCCAGACCTAGCGGGGACATTCACGCGCGGACAATCCCCGTTTTTAAGTCCTCTCTTGCTCGCAAGGACTTCCCCGCGGGGACAATCCTCGCTTCTTGGTCCGCGCGTTTTATTGCGCTTTGCGGGCCCAGCACACCACCCGCCCAGCTCTTTACGCGAGGACTACGGCGCGGGGATAGTCCGCGCGTGTATGACCCCGCGGGGGTATGAGGAGGACTTAGAAACGCGGACTATCCGCCAGTTGAAGTCCTCGCGGCTTTCGCAAACCGCCCGGCCTTAATTAAGATTTTTTCGGGGTGTGTTAGAAACGTGGCATGCCCAAACCAAAACCCAAGGCCAAGAAGTTCGTGATAGCCGCCGCACTGGCGTTGTTGATACTAGCGCTCCCCGCCTTCGCCCAGCAGGCCAAGACGCCTGAGGAGGTGATCAGAAACGCTCCGTTTATGAAGGCGATTCAGGGCGGGTTTAAGATACTCATGGCGCTGATAGGCTTTGCCTCCATGGCGGCTCTAGTCCTCCTCGGCCTATACGGCTTTGTGATGTACGTCCTAGGGCCCACCCACTGGTACAGGTGGTCTGCACTGATATCGGTGGTGGAGAACTTCAAGTGGCTGATCGTCGGCGCCGCCGCCTTCCCCTTCGTCATAGCCGCCGCTGTTTACGGAATCAACGTCGTAATGGGCGGCTACAACGCCGGTCAACTGAACGTGAGTCCCGAGGAGGCGGCGGTCAGGTTGCTACAGGCCATATACCTAGAGCCCTTCAAAGAGGCCTTCAGCTGGATATTCGGCAGTTAGCCGTGGCCGAAATCACAACCCTTTTTTCCTCCTTCCCCCTCATCGGATACGCCTTCATCCCCATCGCCGCCTATGCCGGATACGGCCTACTGCTCTGGATGATGGGAGGACACGGGAGGGAGGAGGCTAGGGCGGTCTGGCTACGCTCTGTGATAGCCGCGGCCACAGTAACGTTTGCGCTCCTGGCCTCTGTCTGGGTGGGATACGCCGTAGGGCTGTACATGTCGGTTACAAACGCCGCAGACGCCGAGGTCAAGTGCCTCTCCCACTTCAAGAACGCCACCGACTTAAACCTGGTGAAGTACAGCGCCGCTGTGGACGAGGCCCTCAAATGCGCCAGTAAAGAGTTCCAGAGCAAGTTCGACGCCCTTAAAGAGGTCTACATAAACGTCTTCAGAGCCTCGGCAATTGCCGGGGCCGTGCCGGTGGTCTCCTCGTGGGGGATGGGGATCTTCCAGGCGGCCATGCCCATGTCAGGAGCCGCGTCGGGGGCGCTGATGGCGCTGGCCGTGGCCATGGCGGCCGTGAAGGTGGTCTACGGCTTCGTCTTGCTGATGGGCCTCGGGGCCTTCCTCCTGGCGACGGAGCGCTTATCCCCCCTAGGCGCGTTGATACTGGCAGTGGGGATGGTCTTCCCAGCCGCCCTGGCTGGGGCGGCAGACGCCATTAAGGAGATACCCCTCCACTCAAGCAACCCCTTGGAGTGGGTGGCGTCAATACTGGGCGGCCTCTGGAGGGCCCTCGACTGGGGCGCCCTAATAGACGACACTAAATACGCCGCCCTCATAACCACGTACATAGCAACGGCGCTGTCCCTAGCATCAGCCGCCACCGCCGCCGTGACGTACGCCCTGTCTAGAGTGGCGCAACATTTGTCAATAGAGTAATGGACATACCCATCACCCTTTTTCTCCTCATCGCTGGTGGCCTCTCGGCCCTATACCTCCTCTTGTTTAGGGGAGACGAGGAGTGGTACGTGCCCATTGTGGGGGCCGCCCTCGCTTTGATGGCCCCCCTCGTGGTGCACTTGATCTTCTCCGCGCTCGTCCCCTTCGCAGAAAGCCCCATCTACGTCTACGGAGTGCTGGACATTCAGAAGCACTTAGAGTGGGCTTATGAGCAGATCCACAGAGTTTCCGAGGCCGCCTTCTTCGCCGCCAAGGCGGCGATATACGCCATGGAGGGAGTCTACGCGGCGGCCACCGCGGCGCTTGCAGTGGTGGGAGGCGGGGCTGTAGGCGCCACTGCCGGCAGGGCCGTGCTTAGGGCCCTACAGCTAGCCGGCTTCGCCGAGCCCCTCTCTTCGATACTCACCTCTGCCTACAACGTGGCAATGGGCATCGCCATGGCCTACCACGTCCTAGAGACAGTGGCGTGGGCCGCCATGAGGTTCACCCCGCTGCTCCTCTACGCGGGGATGGCCCTAATGCCCTTCCCCCGCGCCAGGGCCGTGGGCGGGGTGTTGCTGGGGATGGGGCTTCTGCTATACGCCGGGGCCATGGCCGGGGGCTACTTCGCCAAGCCAGCCATGGCTCTGGCCAACTGGACGAGGGCCATTGCGGAGTGGGCTGACCTGGCGCCGAAGCCCCCGGTGAACGCCTCCCTCGCCTCGGCGTTTTTCTACGCGGAGGGCGGGGGGATGTACTTCGCCAAGTACAACGCCACACTTCGCATGTCCCGGGTCTACGAGCTGTGGCAGGAAGTAGTAAAGGCCGCCCTACCCATAAACATCTCCTACTACCGCCTGGCGTTCGTGAACGGCTCGGACTACATCTCCGGCGCGGGCTACGCGCCGATGTGGAACGGAAACGCCACCTGGACTGGGATTGACAGGGGATACCCATACGCAGTATATGCCTGGCTGGACGTGCCGAGGGCGCCCCAGCGGCTCCCGTGGGTCCACGACTACAGCCAGGTATACGCCATTGCCAGCCCAAACGAGACTCTCTTCGTGATATATCCGACTGCCCCCAACCAAGAGCCCGAAAACATCACAGTGGGGCAGTACGCGGAGAGGGTAATGGGCGCCTGGGCGGGCTTCCTCAACGCCACCACGCCGTTTTGGCGGGCCTACACGGGGCCGCAGCCCTTCTGGCGCCTCCTATACGCCCAGGTGATAGTCCACGTAAACCTCACCCGCCACACCCGGATATACTCCGGCGTGGAGGGCGGCGTAATCGGCGTGTGGGGCTGGATTAGGCCGCCCGAGGAGCAGAGGTGCTACTTAGGCGACAGAGCGGCCGGCTGCGGCATAGTCGACGTGACCTTCGAGCCGGGCCTCTACCAGTACAACATAGAGGAGAACGTGAAGGCGTGGGACAGGCCATCCACCAGAAACCTCGTCGTGAGGCTAAACGCCTCCCTACCCCCGGCCCCCAAGCCAGTGAGAGACGGCCACTTGGACTTCTACCGCTGGAAGGAGACCTGCGAGTGGTGCGAGAGGTGGGAGTGCGACCCCTCAGGCTACTGCTACTGCGCCCAGTGGGCCTCCACCACTAGGGAGGTGAGGGAAGAGCCGAGGTGGAGGAAGTACACGGAGGTGAGGGAATTGGAGCACAACGCCTCCCTCTATCAAAAGCCCTGGGTGCCGTCTGCTGAAGACACGGTGAGAGTCCGCGTGCCCTACACATACCGGGGCTGGGAGGTGTGGAAGGAAGTCGTCTACGGCCCCTGGAACAACGGCGACCCGCCTCCAGGCGCTTACTGCTACACCCACGACGTCTCGCCGTATAAGAGGGTGGTGTTCTGGGACGTGCGGCGCTCTGTGAAAGACGCCTACGCCTTCGCCTGGCTCTCCGCTGTCCACACCGCCGGAAGCCTCGGGCCTCCCCTCCCCGACTACTACGAAGATGGGCCCGCGGAGGAGGACGGCTTTACCGTCATCAACCTCCTCAGGGGCGCGGAGTACGGCTGGGAGTGCCATTGGCGCGTCCTCTCTGCGTACAGGCCGGAGTGGGACTTGGTGCCTGCGGCCAACGCCAATATGACAGAGCTACACCGGAAGTACGCCCTGTACTTACTGGCCCAGGGGGAGTACGCCAACGCCAGAGCAGACTTTGTGCTCTCAGTGGCCGGCGAGCCCCCGCCGATTGGGCCGGCGCAGTACGCCGCGGAGGTGCTGAGGGGGGTGAGGAAGGCCTTTAACGGCGTAGCCTTCTACCCACTGCCAGAGCCGGCGCCGGACAGCTACCACTCCTTCAACCTATTGCTGGTCTGCTTTAGGTTCGACTGGGCTAACGAGACTGTAAAGGCCCCGGCGTCGGTGGTGATGGAGCCCGGGCTTGAGCCTTGGCTCTTCCGCTTTGCCCTCGCCGACTCCCGGCTGAGCCGGCTGACGGCTGAGAGGCTGTCTGCCATGTGGGCTTGGGTCTTCGAGCACCCGCCTCCTCCGCCTCCCCTTGAGGCCGGGCGCTTTATGCCGGCTCCTTGGCCAGTTCCGTGGAACGGCTGGATGCCACTGCCCTACAACGCCTCTCCCGGAGCCCCGCTGTATTACGCCACGTTTATGGGAGTGCCCATGTGGCCAGTCTTCGGCCTGGCCGTGGCTGGGGCCTACGTGATGGCGGCTTGGGCCTCCCTCTACCCCAACGTATACATAGGGCTTCTAATGGCCATCGCCGCCTTAGAGGCCCTCTCGGCGCTTTTCGCCTTCCCGTCAGCGGGAGTGCTGCTGGCGAAATTTGTGTGGCAGGTATTGGAAGACCTGGCCTTTTGGTATCAAATAAGACTCTTGATTAAGAGCCGGCTCTTTGCAAGAGTGTTCAAGGCGGCCCACCCGGTGAGGGCCGCTGCCAGAAGGGTTGTGCAAAGGCTGTATTACAAGGGCTATCTCAAGGTAAGCGGGAGGAGGCGCTGGGAGCTGGATAGGATGCTGACGCCGGTGGGCGAGATGGAGAGGGGGCTAGAGAGGAGGGTGGTGCGCAGGTTGGAAGAGGCCGCGGAGAAGGCCCTAAGGAAAATAGGCGAGTCCAAAGTGGGCCAGGCGGTTGGGGAGGCAACCAAGGCGGTGGAGAGGGCTTGGTCTCACGCCAGGTGGGAGGCCGCGGGCGCGATGTGGGAGAGGGCGAAGGAGGCCGGGAGGAGGGCGTGGCGTATTGCCCAGTGTCACGACGTTGTGTGCGCCGCGAGGGAGGTCAGCGCCAGAGTTGACAGGTGGTTTGACGCGAAAGTCGCAGAGGCCGCGTCGAAGAGGCCCTTGTCGTACCTGTTGTTCTGGGCCCACTTCGACCCCCACGGCAGGAGGTGGGCCGCGGCGTTGAACACCGCGTTATACTACGGCATGTTGAGAAGGGGGCAGATAACGGGGAGGGAGTTTGAAGAGTTGAAAAACTACCGCGATTACTTAATCGCAGTTAGGCTGGCGGAGAGGCTGAAGGCGCTTAGACAGGCAAGCGTAGAAGAGGCGGCAGAGGCGGCCAAAGAGGCGACCGAGAGGGCCACGGCCGCCTCCCTAACCGCAATGTCCCAGCTGGCGGAGGCGTTGCGTAAAGGCGCTGCCGCGGAGGAGGTGGAGAAGTTGCTGGCAGAGGTGTATAAGCCGCTGGCCGAGCTTCACCAGGGGGCCTTCTCTAAGCTGGCCGAGATAATAGCGGCGGCGCTGGGCGAGAAGAAGGCGCCTGAGACGCCTAGGGAGCTGGCCGAGTTGCTAGTCAGAAAAGCCGCCGACTTCCTCGCTGTGGAGCCGCAGATACGGCGGACTTGGGCAGAGGAGTGGTCTTACCAGCTCTCTTTTGCTGGGTACGCCAAGGCCCTCGCCGCGAGAGAGCTGGAGGAGAGGCTGGGAGAGCTCTACCTGCTGACACTGGCCTGGGACGTGGCAAGGGGCAGGCTCGAGAGGCTGGGGGAGGCCAAGGCGGCGGTGGCAGTGGCCAAGGCCAAGGCGGAGACGCTGGCAGAGCTGAGAGAGGCCTTGGCAAGACGCGGCCTTGAACCACGAGAGGCAGAAGCCTTCTTGAAGACAGCAACGTCAAGAGTGAAGGAGGACCTCTCCCGCGTGATGGAGGCCTTTGGCGTAGAGATCTCTTTCATAAAACTATTGAAAATAGATGAAGAGAGGTTGGCCAAGGCCCTGGGGGAGGCTGGCCGCGCCGCCAAGCTGGCCGAGGCCGCCGTCAAGGCGGTTGAGGAGGCCAAGGCCTCTCTGTCCAGGATTGAAGCCGCCGGGCTTGGGGAGGCCGGGGCGCGCCTCTTAGAGGCCGCGAGGAGGGCATTGGAAGAGGTCTTGCGCGGAGGCGGAGAAGAGGCCGTGAGGCAGTTCAAGGCGGAGGCCGAGGCCATTAGGCGCGGCCTAAGCGGCGAGGCTGAGAAGTCCGTGAGGCAGTTGGAGGAGAGGGTGGCGGAGGTGTTGCAGAAGGCGGCCGAGAGGCTTGAGGCGGTGAGGAGGGAGGCGTATAAGCGCCTGCGGGAAATTGCGCATGACTTTCTCTGGGTCGGGCGGAGCGAGCCCTTGTTCACAATAGCGCTTCCCGGGGCGGAGGAGGCCCTCAGAGCCGCGGAGAGGGCGCTGAGGGCTTTTGCCGAGGGCGCGGACAGAGAGGCAGTCCTCAGGCAGTTCCGCGAGGAGGTGGCCAAGGTTAAACAGCAATACGCCGCCCTCGGCGCCGACGTGAGGCACTTGGAGGGCATTGAGAGGGAGGTGGCCTCTGTGCTCCAGCGGCTGGAGAGGCCGTCACCTGTCAAGGCGCCTGAAGACGCCGCCGCCAAGGCGGAGCTTGTGAGGAGGGCGCTTGCCGCCCTATCGGACGACCGCACTGCCAAGCTCGCGCTGGCGCTGTACGCCAGGGGCGTAGACGTCGACGAGGCATTGGCGGCTAGGAGGGCCTATGAAAAAGGCGCCAATGCAACGCCAGCAATTAAACCCCCCGTGTGGGCAAACACCGCGACGGAAGGCTCTAGCAACGGCAATAGGAATTGAAAGCCAGCCCATATTGCTATATCATAGCGAGCCGCCATTTTTCTACAATAACACGCATAACGGATACAGAAACACCTGTAAGTGGATGATCCGGGCCAGAGGTATATATATGCGCCTAATACCCCGCTTATAGCCCCCGACGCCCCTACCATAGGAGCGAGCATTTGTCTCGGCAAGCCCGTAGCTGAGGCGAACAACATCTGCGCCGCCACTGCCACGTAGCAACAAGCCAAGTAAAAGAGGAGGTACCTCAGCCTCCCCATTGCCGCCTCGACGTTATCGCCGTATTTATACAGAAAAAGCATATTGCCCAATATATGAAATATCCCGGCGTGGGCAAACATGGAGAGAATTACCTTGGGGTTAAGCGGGTTTTCCACAAATTCCGACGCCGTAATCCCAACAGTCCAAGGATTATCAAACACAGCCCCCAAGTGGCGATAAACATAATGACGTTTGCGGCAATTAAGCCATACGTCACATATGGAGTAGACTTGGGAGAGGTGTCCTGCAACTCCCGCCACGTTGCCTCAAAGCTGTGAGTCCATTTCCCCTTCTTCTCTTCCTCATCCCACTTGGGGGGCAATGTTAACAGACTGGCACGATAAATAAATTTCCACAACGCTGCTAAGAAGCGCTGGTGAGGCCGGGCTACTCTCACGCGTACAATTTCACGAAAAAAGTGGGCCCGCTGGGATTTGAACCCGGGACCGCCCGGTTATGAGCCTTGCGCGGGGCTGGGCCCCAGGGCGCTCTACCTGGCTAAGCTACGGGCCCTGGTTATTAGAACTTCACGGCTTTTTAACTTTTCTCCCGCATTGGCTTTTGGCGCCCGTAAGAGCCTTTTGCTCATCGAATTATGCAAGATTTTTTTCTTGAAGATTTTTATCTTTCTGATTTTTTTCTTCTATGTTTATTGACAGGGAAAGAGAGCTGGGGTTTCTAGAGGAGTTGTACAGAGAAGAGCGCGCCCATCTCGTGGTTATATACGGGAGGAGGAGGGTGGGCAAGACTTGGCTTGTGAGGCGGTTTCTAGAGGGGAAGAGGGGCGTTTATTTTCACGCCCTGCGTCAGCCCCTTGAGGTGGAGCTGGAGAGGCTGGCGGAGGCCCTATCAAAGGCGTTGAGTAAATATGTGAAGGCTGACTGGGACTCGGTGGCTGAGGCTCTGGCGGAGGCCGGCAAATTCGTACTCGCCGTTGACGAGTTCACCTACTGGGTTGAGGAGGAGCCGGGAGTACTGGCCAGTTTACAACAGCTGTGGGATGTTGTGTCTGCGAGAAGTCCGCTGTTTTTAATACTTCTCTCCTCCACAGCCTCTTTAGTAGAGAAGAGCCTTTCTTACGGCGGGGGGCTCTTCGGCAGGAGGACTGCGCAGTTAAGGCTGGGGCCGTTCCCCCCGTACGTAGTAAAAGACTTGCTCCCCTACTGCGCCGAGGATCTCGCCGTGGCGTACGCAGTGACAAACGGCATACCCCACTACCTTTCGCTCTTCGACCCCAAGGCGCCGCTGAAGCGTAATCTCGAGAGGCTGTTTTCCAAATGGGGCCCCCTTTATGAAGAGGCGGAGAACCTACTCCGTTTTGAAGTACGGGAGCCCCACGTCTATTTAAATATCGTTAGGGCAATTGACGAGGGCGCAACTACTTACTCCGAAATCGCCCAGAGGGCGCACATACCGGCGCAGACTCTGGCCAAATATCTGTCTGTTTTAGAGCGGCTGGAGGTAGTCAGGAGGGAGGCGCCGTTGTGGGGGAGGGCAAGGCCGATTTACTTAATTTCCGACTTGTATATACGGTTTTGGATAAGGGCAGTGTACAGAAACAGAGAGCTCGTGGAGCTGGGCGGCTTTGTTAATATAGATATAGACAGGTACATGCAGGGAGCCTATGAGGAGATCGTGCGCAGAGCCCTCCCAAGGCTCTCGGAGCGGGGGCTCGTAAGGGCCGCGGGAATCTGCGGCAGATATTGGGAGGGAGATGTGGAAATAGACCTGGCCTGCCTCGGAGACGGGGAATTCGCAGCGTTTGAAATAAAGTGGGCTGACTTAACTGTAGACGACGCCGAGAGGGCGTTGAGAACTTTGAAAAAGAAGAGCGGGTACAGAGAGGGCAATTATTACGTAGTGGCGCGGAGGGCCTTGGGGGAAAAGCCCAAATGGCTCCTCGACTTAGGCGATATCTTCGAGACGTCTCTCTGCAAAACTTAGAGGCACGGGGCTTGTGGTGTTAGAGCTTTTAAAGCCTTGGAGAGATCCGGCGGGTTATAAGAGGGGAGGCTGTTGGAGGCCAGGTATGAGGCGGAGCTTGCGCTTAAGTTTTTAGAACAGGGGCTTTACAGAAACGCCGCCGGCAGGGCGTTTCAGGCGTGGAGAGCCTTGCTGGCGGCCATCGCCGTGGATTACGGCCACGTCATAGCCGAGAGTTTTAAGGGAGTTAAGGCGACTAGAGAGGACAAGAGGGTTGGCCCAGCCGATTTTTATAATTGCCTTCACGCCCACAGGCTATATGCTGGCAGTAGCCAAGGCGTTATAAGACGTTGCAAGAGTTAAACTCGCCGACTTGACCAACGTGGCTATAAACGAATTTCAGTACAATGGCCTTGACAGAAGTGGAGTTCAGCAGATATCCCGCGTTAGAGTTTGTGGAAAGCGACATGAAGAGGCTTGCCGACGCCGTGTTGAAACTAGCGTCGGAGCTGGGGCACTAGCCACTTCTCGAGGCCGTTAGCCCTCTTAACTGCCTTGTAAACAGCCAGCTTTAGCTTGAGATATAAGGAGCGGGGATCTCCGCCGCAGATCTCGGCCAGTTTGTACGCAACGGAGAGCATGTAACCGGGCTCCGGCGCGACGGAGAGGGGGCCTAGAGGCGTGTCTAGCCTCAACACGCCCCTGAGGATATATGCGTCAATTGGGCAGGGATCTACCAAGAGGTTTAGTAAAACAGCCCCCCTCTTGCCCAGGGCGTACGCCACGCGGGTCTTGCCAGCGCCGTCTTCCCTCGCCCATTTTAAAACCCCTAGCAACTGCGCCGCCTCTAAAATCGCAAAGGCGTAATCCCCCCATTTTTTGTAAAGGAGCTCAAAGCTAACCCAGCCGCCGTGCCCTCTCGCCATTTCTGCCACTTTTAGTAAATCCCCGGCGTTTACAAAACCGTGGGAAGTCATATAAGCCTTAAGGCGCGTAACTTCCAAAGCCTCCTTACGTACTCCGCCGCGGCGCGTCTCACTTCCTCGACGTCGGCGGGCCTGGCCCTAAGCCTTTTGTCCACGGCAACCCAGGGCGTGTAAACAACGCCGTCGCCCGGCAGGTAGAAAACGTCAACGGGATCGCAACTACACCTCTCCGCGACGTAACGCGCCGCTGTGTGGAACAGAGACGGCTTGTTTATCTCCGCCAGCCTCTCCCTCCACACAGCTCTGTAAATGAACAATTGCTCCGGCGGCGCGTTTTGCAAAATCCCCACCGCCGCCTCGACGGGATCCCCGCCCTCAGCCACCACACGGATCACGTCGCCGTATCTAAGCCGCACTGCCAGAGGCACGTCGTGAGGTCTCAGAAGGCCTCCCTTCACCTCAAGCCCGCCGCCACCCGCCTTGACGTAGTTCTTCTCGGCGACGCCCCCGCGCCTGGCAGGCGCCAGTATAAAAACGTCCCAAACCCCCCTCAGCTCCAGCCTAAGCCCCCTAGGGAGGCCCCCCAGCTCAACACGCCGCCTGCCTTGTCCTCCTCAACGTATATAGAATCAGTATCGCCGTATATAGGAGAGAACAGCCTCCACGCCTCGTCGAACAGACGGGCCGCCTCAGTTCTCACAGCCAGTAAACACGGCTCGCATATCATCCCCCAGCCGGCCTTCCCCCACGCTCCTATCCCCGCGTTCATAAGCCACTTAAGTGCGTCTGAAACGGCCTTATCCCCCGTGCTAAGCCTCTGGTCTAGCCACTTGTGGATAACGTCGGCAACAGGGCCCCCGTCGAAACAATACCTGCCGAGGCCCCCTGCCCTAAGCCCGTTGGAACAGGGCCTTGCAGTCGTGGGGTCCACCCCGTGTTTCACGACTAGCGATGGGAACAGCGATTTGAAGTCCAGCTCGGCCACGCGTTTGTACACCCCAGGCGCCCTGCCCCTCGCCATGTCGAAATAAGGCATGTCGAAGTGGCGCCTAGAGTCCTCAATTACATAGCCCCTCCTCTCAGCCTCGCGGTGAAACACGGCCTCGGCCAGCGCCGCCACTGAGTTGTTCTCAAACACGTCCAGCACCGCGTCCACCCCCACGCCGGTCGCCAGGGCCAGAGCTTCAAGGAAGCGCGCGGCCTCCACGGCGAGGAGGTAGAGGGCGTTTAACACGTCGTCTGGCTCCCCCCTCAGCGCCTTGAGGAGCCACTGGTCGCCGAACCTCTCAGCGACCGCCGACCAGAACCCCCTTTTATAAATCTTCTTCAAGTCTATAACTACGCCATTACAATTAGGCCTCTGCCCCCAGTACGCCACGTATTTAGCCGGCGGACAGCCGACGCCGTATTCATCCCCCAGGCGCCACTTAAACACGCCGTCTTTTACATACACAGCCGCCACTCCTCCGCCCAGCTCCACTTTTCTCTCCCCGTGGAGGTACCGCCGCACAGACGGCGGAATATAAGACTGAGATACTCTATACCCCTTGGCCACAAGCTTAGCTCTGAGTTGCTCCCAGCGCTCGGCCGGCTCGCACACTCGCCACACGGCGTCGCTGGACTCAACATAGGTAAGGCCCCTCCTGACCAGTGGGATTAAATCGACGCGCTCCGCCCTTATAGGCGGCCTGGCCCCAATTACGAACACATGATGTTATTTTCAATAATATATATTAGCACTGCTATTATTAAGTATAGGGGAGAGAGTACGCTGAAAGTAAAGAACACGCTATGCGAGCCTCCCTAGCGAATACCTTATTATCTCGGCGACAGAGCGGGGGGTTAGGTACGAGATCCAGAACTTTTTTGGATACAACTCCTCTTCTCTAACTGTTTCTTTAGAGTTTAGTCCCACGGGCGGCGCGCCGCTTCTCGCGTTTTTGACAGTTTCTAAGACGGCGCCGAGGTATTCGTCGTCTATAATCCCCGCAATGTATTTAGCCCTGGCCAAGCTCTCCACCGCGTTGTATGTCGCCTCGGCAATTTGGCTCCTCGTCATGGTTGTCGTCTCGTAGTTCAGCATCATGTACCACCTCTCGGCGAGGAGGAGCCTTCTGTGCTCCTCAAAGCTCCTGGCTAGTATAACGTAGCCGTATTTCGAGGGGTTGTGGAAGGCAGGACTCCCGGGATCTACAAAGGGGGCGAGGGGAGCTACAAAGGCGTTGAGGGCTCCGCCGCCGCGCTTCGCCAGCTCTAGGAAGAAGTCGCCAAGCCCCTTCACATTTTCGGGGGTTTGCATGGGCAGGCCCACCATGAAGTAGAGATCAACCCGCTCAAAACGGAGCTCTGCGGCATTTTTTATAAATTCCAAGAGGCTGGAGTTGTCGTAGGGCCTCCCGTAGTGTTTTCTAATATCCTCGTCGTGGGACTCGGGGGATATCTGGAGGTACACCATGTCCCCTGCCCTTCTATATAGGCTGAGCACCTCCCGCGGCGGCGGTGTGAAGAACTCGAATATGAGCTCTACGCTGGGTTTCTTCCGCCTCAGCAATTCTGCAAACTCCTCCAAGTATCTCCTCCCGAGGTACTGCAGATCGCCGACAAAGAACACGGGGATTTTAAGCCGCTCAGTTATCTCCCTAAACTCCTCCACTAGGGTTTCAGGGCTCTTCCGGCCCAGTCCTCTTCTGCCGAAAACTGCGCTGTAAGTGTAGTTGCTTCCCCCGCAGGCTAGGCAGTTGAGTGGGCACCCCTTGTACGAGATAACGGCGGCTATTGGGTGTTTGAAAAAGGTACTCCAGGGTAGCGAGTTCCTAATACCGCTTCTGATCATTGCCCGGGCTACTGCTGTGTAGTCTGGCTTCAAGTCGTCCAACTCCTGGGGGATATACCTAATACCCGTGTTGACTAGTTTATCCCCGTCTCTAAACGCCAGGTTGGGGATTTCGTAGAGCTTCCCCCGGTCACCCCTCTCCACGGCGTGAAGCAGTTGGTATATCACTGGCTCCGTTGTGTCGCCTAGAACCACAAAATCGATGAAGGGGTATTTCTCCAGTATCTCCCGCCAGTAGTATGTGGCTGAGAACCCGCCGACTGCCACAGGCGCGCCGTGTATCTCCTTCACCAGCTTAGCCACCTCCACGGCGCCGTGGGCGTGTACGAGCCAGTGGATATCCACTGCGTATAGGGTGGCCTTTATGCCTTTGAGAAGCTTGGAGACGTCTAATCGGGGCTCGTTGAGCATCCTCGCCGCTACGTTGAAAATGCCGGTTTTCACCCCCCTCTTCTCTAGGTAAGAGACAATGTAGATAAAGCCCACGGGATACATGTCGAACACGGGTCTCGACGGTATTACATCGCTTATAGGCCCGTAGTGGACACGCCTCAAATTTCTAAAATCATAGACGCTTGGCGCGTGGAGCAACGCAACATCGAAATGTAGAGGCACATAAAATCAATATTTTTAGCATATATTTACATAATGCCACCAAAAAGCCGGTGATGAACTAGCCCCTGTGCGACCATGAGCGGGACGATTTGCGCTGAAATCGTTAAAAACCCTGTGCGCTCTTACTTGTATGGAGTTTAGTGTAGGCGGAGTCGAAGTCGTCTTGATGAGGGGGGACATAACCGAGGTTGAGGCAGACGCCATTGTAAACGCGGCTAATTCATATCTAGAGCACGGCGGAGGGGTGGCTGGGGCTATTGTCAGAAAGGGAGGACAAGTAATTCAAGAGGAGAGCAGGGAGTGGGTGAGAAAACACGGCCCCGTGCCCGTGGGCGGCGTCGCCGTCACATCAGCCGGCAGGCTCAAGGCCAAGTATGTAATACACGCCGTCGGCCCCCGCTGTGGAGTCGAGCCGATTGAAAAGCTGGCCGAGGCCGTTAAAAACGCCTTGCTCAAGGCGGAGGAGCTAGGCCTTGTCTCAATAGCCCTCCCGGCGATTAGCACCGGGATCTTCGGCTGTCCCTACGACGCTGCCGCGGAGCAGATGGCCACGGCGATAAGGGAGGTCGCCCCCGCCCTCCGTAGCATACGTCGGATTCTCGTCGTGTTGTACGGAGAGGAAGCCTATCAAAAATTCCTGGAAGTTTTTAAAAAGCACCTACCGGGCGGCCGCTTGTAATACCGCCTCTAAGAGCGCCACGAAGTCCCCCTCGTTTTTTATAGACTTTATAAAGTTAAGAATCTCCGAGTCGTCCCCCAGCTCTATTCTCTCCACTGTGGTATCTGTGTACTCCGCGTTGTATCCCGACTGGGTGGGACACTTTTTATATCTTCCAGACGCCATCTCTAAAACAGCCTTGCCTCCCCTCAACGTGACAGTCGCCGCCGCGTAGGACCCTCCCCTGCACTCCTCCACGCGGGCCACCTCCTCTAGGGTAAGCGTGGCGTCTATGAAGTCCTCTCCCTTCTCTATGTAGAAGCTGTGGAAGTTGTTCTCACTCCTAGCGATTTGGTTAAAGGCGTCTATCCACTGTATTATTCTCTCCATTTGACCCCCTTATCTCACGTATTTAAATGTTAGCCCCATAAGGAAGACGCTCACCGTGGCACATTTCCCCAGACGTATTCGCTTTATGCTAACTGAAACGCCGGCAGCCACCTGCCCGCATGCGATCCTCTCTTATAAACCCAGTGGCTAAACCCCCCTCAGCTGGGCGGCCTTGGCAAGTAGTTCATCGTAACGTTGCCTTTGTACCTCTTGGGTATTCACGTATACAAACGTTAAATAGAAACTCCCTTAACAGTCCCCTTTAAGGTTTGCTGGCGTGCCTTGAAAACGCCGTTCCTCTAAGCGGCGGAATATCAGCGGTCCGTTAACGCCTCCGGAGCGCCTTGTGGAGGCGTGTAAACACAGCGGCCCGGCTACGTTAAGCCTGTTACAACGCAGTAAACCAAACTTTTTAATACTCCACGCCTCCAAACCCCGTGGAAGTGCCGTTAGTGGCGTACCTCCATTCATGTCCTAACTGCGGTGGCCCCATTACTTCTGACAGACTTGCCTCGGGGCTCCCCTGTAGGGAGTGTCTCCCCGATGGAGCTAAGGCTGGCTCTATTAAACAAGTAATAACCGCCTTGCGGAAGAGGAAGGCGTTGCAAGGCCTGGCGTGGGTAGAGGCTTACCTCCGCGGCTATGAGGAGTTCGCCGAGTTTTTCAAAAGAATAGTTGGATTTGAGATGTGGGGAGCACAGAGGCTCTGGGCGCGGCGGTTTGTGAGGGGGAAGAGCTTCGCCATTGTCGCGCCGACCGGGTCGGGGAAGACTACGTTTATCCTCATCGCTACTCTCTACTCGGCGAAGCAGGGCAAGAGGGCGTTGCTCATATTCCCCACATCTGCTCTGGCGCACCAAGCCTATAAAGAGCTACTGACCTTTGCCGAAAGGGGCGGCGTTTCCCTCAAGGCATTGGCTTACCATTCCCTTCTCACGGAGCGCGAGAAGAAAGAGGCGTTGGAGGCCTTAGAGAGAGGCGACTTCGACGTGCTCGTGACGACATCGGCCTTTCTGCCTAAGCGCTTCGAGTTGCTTAGCCGGTATAAATTCGACTTCGTGGCGGCCGACGATGTGGACAGCATTCTCAGGGCCACTAGTAAAAACATCGACCGCATTTTGAGACTACTAGGCGTGTCAGACGCCGTATTAAACACCGCGCTTGAGGTGATTAACTTAACTAAGCAGTTGAGGAAGGCGGAGGTGGCCGGGGACTTAAAAGAAGTGGAGAGACTAGATCAGGAAATGGCAAAGCTGAGGGCTAAGTTGCGAGAGGAGGTTCAGAGGCTTAAACTCGGCGTATTCGTCGCGTCCGGCGCGCTGGCTAAGGCAAGGAGAACGGTGAGGTTATTGCTATTCAGAGAGATTTTGGGTTTTGACGTCGGCGGGCGCGCCGAGGGTCTCAGAAATGTAGTGGACCTCTACGTCGAGGCGTCTGACAACGTTATAGAACAGACATTGGCGCTTGTAAAGAGGCTGGGCCCCGGCGGAATTATCTACGTACAAGACAGGGAGCTTGGAGAGGCTATTGTGGAGAGGGCCAGGGAGGCGGGTCTCGCTGTTGAGCACTTCTTCCGCCCCCGCCGCGGCGTCTTGGAGAGCTTCGAGCGCGGAGAGCTGGCGGCGCTCGTGGGGCTGGCCTCTTCCAGATCTGCACTAGTGAGGGGCATTGACTTGCCCCACGTTATACGATACGTAATTTTCGTCGGAGTGCCCAAGTTTAAGTTTAGAGTTAGACTTGAGGAATTCTCCATACCGGCCTATTTGACCTTCCTCTACAACGTTAGGTCTGTGCTCGCGGGGGACGCGAGGTACAAGGCAGATAGGCTAATTGGGCAACTCAAGAGGCTGGCCCCCTATGCCTTAAGCGTGCAAGAGGCCTTGAAGAAGGCCAGCGAAGGCGCCGAGCTGTCAAGTTTTGACAGACACGCCGTCGATGTGGTCAAATCCGCCGTCGAGTTCGTAAACTCCTTATTACAAAACGAGGAGATACGCAAGGCCATAGAGACGTCGTCAGAGGTGAAACTAGCTTATATCGACGGGGAGATGTACGTTTTAGTCCCCGACGTGACTACTTACATACAAGGCAGTGGGCGCACCTCCCGCCTCTACGCCGGGGGGCTATCCAAGGGCCTCAGCGTCGTAATTGTAGACGACCCCAAGGTATTCCACGCGTTGAAAAGAGAGCTTAGCCTCAGGTTTGACGAGGCGGAGTTTAAACACTTAGGTGAGGCGGATTTAGACAAAATACTGGCAGATGTGGACAGAGATAGGAAGACGATTAGGGACATAATGGAGGGGAGGCTTGTCCCGGCCGCCCGGGGGGTAGATCTCATGAGGACAATACTCATGGTAGTAGAGTCACCCACTAAGGCTAGGACTATTGCCAACTTCTTCGGCAGGCCTAGTCTTATAATCTCAGAGGGCATCCCCATATATGAGGTGTCCACAGGCGACGCCGTCTTAATGGTCACGGCCTCTCTAGGACACATATACGAACTGCCAACGTCGCTGAATAAAATTGACCAGAGACAACGCGAGGTTCTGGCCAAGTGGTTCGGCGATTTTAAACATGGTAATTATGACGGGGAAAACTACGCTGTAATTGTAAAAGAGTACGGCTTCGTCCCCGTGTATAATAAAATCTGGAGGTGTAGAGGCGCGGTCTATGTTGACGACATAGACATACCGCCTGGCTGTAAGCCGCTGGACGTTTTAGAGGCTATTCGCAATATAGCCGTAGAGGTGGATACGGTACTGCTCGGCACTGATCCGGACTCAGAAGGGGAGAAGATAGCCTTTGATTTATACCTAGGCCTGCGACCATATGTGCAGGATATTAGGCGGGTGGAGTTCCACGAGGTGACGAGAAGGGCTATTCTAAACGCCCTGGCAAATCCCCGCGGCGTTAACTTCTCTCTTGTGAAGGCACAAATCGTGAGGAGAGTAGAGGATAGGTGGATCGGCTTCGGCCTCAGCAAAATACTACAAGCCAAGTTCAAAAACCCGAACCTATCCGCTGGTAGAGTACAGACTCCAGTGTTGGGCTGGATAGTTAATACATATGAGGAGTCTTTGAAAAACAGGGTGTACAACGTGGAGTTACAGCTCGACGATGTAGACATCAGATTACAAGTCCCCAGAGATGTGCTCGACGTCTTGCGGAAGAAAAAGAGAGTCGCAATTAAGCTCGTAGCGAGGGAAAGGCGACAGGTGAACCCGCCCCCACCAAACAACACCGACGAGTTGCTGAGAGAAGCGGTGAATAAACTCGGCCACTCGGCAGACTACGCCATGAGGCTTGCCCAGGACTTATTTGAGAGCGGGCTTATCACATATCACCGCACGGACAGCACAAGAGTGTCCACCGCCGGCATTGCTATAGCAAGGGAGTACATAGTGAGAAAATTCGGCGAGGGGGTCTTTAAGCCGAGGAGCTGGGGGGAGGCCGAGGAGGGAGCGCACGAGGCCATTAGGCCCACGAGGCCTATAGACGTGGAGGAGCTCCGCGGTCTCGTAAACGCAGGCGTTATACAATTAGCTATTCAGCTGACTAAGAGCCACTACCAGTTATACGACATAATCTTCAGGCGCTTTATGGCAAGCCAGATGGAACCCAGCGTAGTGGAAGTCGCCAAGTACAACGTGGAAATAGACGGCCACGTGATACAACTTGAGAGGACCGTGGGAGTGGCGTATATGGGATTTCAAACTCTGTATCAACTCACGCCTGTAGAGCCGGAATTGCCCACGGGGACTCTAGACGTAGTGATTAAGAGATACCGCGTTGTGAGGAGGGTATTGTCTCAAGCAGACGTATTGGCGTTAATGAGACAGCGGGGTATTGGCAGGCCCAGCACTTATGCGCATATACTTCAAGTCTTAGCGAAGCGGTATTATGTCTACGTGACAGGGCGCACAAAACTCATGATACCTACAAAAAGGGGCAGGGAGATATTCCGATTTTTAAAGGAGGCCTTCGGCAAGCTTGTCAGCGAGGACAGGACAAGACTTATAGAACAGTACATGGACGCCATTGAAGTCGGCAAGGCGAGATACGAAGAGGTTATCGCCGAGTTATACGACGAGTTTAGAAAAGAGGTTTTGCCTCATCTAGCCAGTTAATTTACTTTTCGATATAAATGCCCGGCCTTAGGGGCAACGCGACCTTCTTCTTGCCCCCCAGGTCAGGCGCCGATGGATCATCTGCGTTGTAAATCTCCATAGGTGCGCCTAGCGCCTTCTCCATGTAGTTTTTGTAAGAGGCGAGGGCCTCTGCCTCGTCGAATTTCCCCACGGCGGAAATAAGGCCGCGGAGCTCGTCTCCCAGCGTCTTTACTATATCTACCACACGTTTAGCCGCTTGGGGCGGCGCACCTGCGTTTATCACCGCCTTCACATCGCCGCTTAAAGCCGCCTTGACCCACGCGTAATTGGGATTTACGTAAATTACTACTCTCTTAACGCCCTCCCCGAAGGCTGGTATTCTCTTGACGTCGTCTATTACCATGTCCACATATCTCTTGGCCAGCAGAGCCACTGGATCTGGCCTTAACTGGGGCCATGGAGCCTTTACCACAAGCCCCTCCCCGCCTAGGATAGACCATATCTCCTCTGCCAAGTGGGGCGCTATAGGCTCCATGGCCAGCGCCCCAGTGGCAGATAAGCCGCCGCGCCGCCACAGCCTCAGCAACAGCCAGCCGCATGAACAAAGCCCCCCGCCACGATGTGTTTAGCCCACGGGATGACAGCATAAATCTCGTCCATCTGCGTCTCCTAAAGGCCTACGTCCTTTCTGTGGAGCTTGACTTCCAGCAACATCAACGTTTTGTCGTCCATCTTAAAGGCGACGTCGAGGTTAAAAGACCTGTCAATCACCGTAACTGTAGGTTCGAGGACGACGTCGTAGCACCTCTCCAAGGCATAGCAGGCAACAATTGCGTTTCCCAGAGGGTCCAGCGGCGCACAACCCCCGCATGCTTCAGAATCCTCAAAGCCCTCCGCCGATACCTGCTACACCCCGCTGTACAGCCCACGCGAGACACCCTCTTATCTCAAAGCCGCCGAAAATTCAGAGCCTACAACAACTCACCCATGCAACTCCTTCGGCACGAGGCTGTACCCCTCCACGTAGTTGACAAGCCTCACCCCCTCCGACTTCTTCTCGGGGACGTCCAAGCCCAGCAACTGATTCACGTAACGCTCCAGTTGCCAGGGCCTCCAGCCGCCGCCACGTCAGAAAGCCGAGCCGCCACCGGCCGGCACGCGGGGCCCACATAGCGTATCTCAAGACCCAGCACCCACTGCACCAAGTCGAAATCCTCTGACTCAAGGGCGTCGTACACCTCGTTGCTCATAGGCCCATACTACCATATGTAGAAGTCGACCCTAGAGGCGGCCGCCGTGCCTATACTCATAGACGACGCGCCCATCCACGTCGCACTGCGCAAAGAAGACCAGCTTCACCAGCTTCCTCACGCTGTACACCCCACCCCAGCAACTTAAGCAGAAACATAACGACCCCCTCCCCCCGTACGCGCCGCGGGCGCGGGGGGCGGGCGCGGCGCGGGGGGGGGTGGGGTT